>CAMBCW010000041.1 GCA_945864925.1 uncultured Clostridia bacterium | reverse complement strand
GCCCACCGGCGCCACCATGGCCCTGTGCTCGCCGGTGCCCCTTCTGCTGCTGGCGGTTCTCTGGGATATGCGCCTTTCCATCGTGTCGGGCTGGGTCTGCGGCATTCTGGCCATGTTCCTGATCCCCGCCTGGCAGCCGGTGCACTGGGCGCAGGTGTTTGTGGAGCATCTGGTGTGCTTTTCCTGCCTGGGCTGGGCGGGCCGCTTCGGAAACGACAAGCGGTGGAAAATCCTGTGCGGACTGCTGCTGGCGTCGCTGATTAAAATCTGCGGCCATACCCTCAGCGGCGTCATTTTCTTCTCCCAGAATGCCTGGGAGGGCTGGGGCGCCTGGGGCTACAGCCTGGCCTATAATATCTCCCAGAATGTGCCGCTGTGTGTGCTGTCCGGCGTCATCGTGCTGGCTCTGCCCCTGCAGACGCTGAAGCGGGCCATCGGAAAGGAGCAGCCGGTATGAGCTTTGTGGAAATCTACGTCCGCGACAGCCTGCCTGTCTGGGAGGACTGCCTCAATTCCCCATTCCTGCGCAGGCTGGAGCAGGGAACGCTGGATGAGGCCTGCTTCATGGGCTACATTGTGGACGACAGCCTGTACCTGCGGGAGTATGCCAAGGTCTTTGCCTGGGGCATGACCAAGGCGGAGCGCATGGAGGATATCCGCGCCTGTTATTCTCTGCTGGCCTTTGTCAATGAGGGAGAGGACGCCACCCGGCTGGCCTACCTGCGGCGCTATGGCCTGCGGGATGAGGCAGTCCAGGGACTCCCCCAGCGGCCGGAAAATCGGGCCTATACGGACTGCATGATTGAGGCGGCCCGGGACGGGGAGGGCATAGCTGAGTGTATGATGGCCTGCCTGCCCTGTATGATCAGCTATGGCTGGATCTTCCAGAAGCTCCTGGCCCGGACGCCGTCGGTGCGGAACACGGTCTATTGGCCCCTGGTCCGGGATTATGCAGGGCCGTCCTACGAGGCTGCCTGCCGGCAGTGGGCAGCCTATACGGACCGGGTTTGCGCCGATCTCCCGCTGGCTCGCCAGGCCCGCTGCCTGGAGATTTTCCGGGCCTGCTCCGTTCACGAGCTTCATTTCTGGCAGATGAGCGAACAGCCCCGCCAGGACCTGTCCCTGCAGATGCCGTAGAGCGGGGCAAAAGAGATCAAAACGCCTGTCCCCGCGAGCCGCATGTACACGGGCTCGCGGGGACAGGCATTTTGTATCCTTACGGCTCCGGGAAGATGGTCCGCACCATGTCCTCCATCAGCTCCGCCATTTTGGCGTGGCCCTGGGGCGTGTAGTGAATCCCGTCCGTATCGCTGGTTTCCACCTGGTCTGCCGGGTTGAGGTACCAGATTCCGCGGCGCCGGGCGATGTCGCTGTAGTATGCGTCCAGTTCCAGACTCTTCTGAAAACCGTGCTCCAGCATCCGGTTCAGATCCCGGTTGCCCACATCCCGGATGGGTACCGGGCAGACCAGAAGGACCTGGGGTGCTTCAAAGGCCGGACCGGAGGCGGAGCGGGCAATGGCGTTCAGCAGATTCTCCACCGACGACGCAATGTCGAAGCTGGAGACATGGAACCGCTCCTTCAGGTCGTTGGTTCCCAGCATCAGGATCACCAGGTCAATGGGACGGTGGCTCTCCAGACAGGGGAGCAGATAGGTTTTGCCGTTCTTATGCTCCTCGATGGGATCGTCCCACACGGTGGTGCGGCCGCCCAGACCTTCTTCGACCACATAGAACGCCCCGCCCAACCGTTCCTGCAGAAGCCCGGTCCACCGGATGTGACGGGGATAGCGGTTCTGCAGATCCGGCATCAGACCGAAGGTGTTGGAGTCTCCGTAACAAAGTATGGTTTTCATGCAGCTTACTCCTTTCACCGGGCTTTATTTTGCCTTGATCTTCTTTACCCGCTGCATCTTGCCCAGGCGGTCAATGCTGACGGCCAGAATCAGAACCAGGCCCGTGAAAACCTGCTGCCAGTATTCGTTGACCTGCATGATGGTCAGGCCGTTGGAGAGCAGGCCCACGACGAGACAGCCCACCAGAACACAGGAGATCTTACCCTCGCCGCCGGACAGGGAGACACCGCCCAGGACGCAGCCGGTGATGACATTCATCTCCATGCCGGTGGCGGCGGCAGGCTGGCCGGAGTTCACGCGGTACAGCATGACAATACCGGCAATGCCGCAGGAGAAACCGCTGATGACATAGGACATGACCCGGTAGAGCGCCACCGGAATGCCGGCCAGCCGGGCCGCTTCCGCGTTGCCGCCCAGGGCGTAGAAGTTGGTGCCCAGGTAGGTGGTTTCCAGAACCACCCAGCCGATGGCAAAGCATACCAGCATGATGATGACAGGAACCGGTATGACACCCAGGGAGCCTTTGCCCAGAAACTTCATGGTTTCCGGCAGGTTGTAGACCGGCAGGCCGCCGCTGATCAGATAAGCGGCGCCCCGTGCGCTGGTCATGACGCCCAGGGTTGCAATCATGGGCGGAAGCTGCACGAACTGCACCAGGATGCCGTTGAACGCACCCAGCAGGACGCTGGCCAGGATACCCAGCAGTGCGGCTGCCCAGGGATTTACGCCGAAATTGACCATCAGGGTGCCGGTCAGGGTACCTGTGACGGCAATCAGAGAGCCCACAGACAGGTCAAGACCGCCGCTGAGCAAAACAAAGGTCGAGCCCACAGCCACGATGCCCATGACAGAGATCTGGCGCAGAATATTCATAATGTTGCCTACGCGCAGAAAAGCGTCCTGGGTGAGGCTGAAAAACAGAACCAACAGCAGCAATACGCCGATGATTGCATATTGGCGGAGATTCTGTCTGAATTTCGCTTCTTTCATAATTGTGACCATTCCTTTCCTCCGCGCCGAAACCGCGCGGTGTTCTGTGCAGTTCCGCCGCTCAGGTGGCGGCACCGGAGGCGTAATGCATGATGCGCTCCTGGGTTGCTTCCGCCCGGGACATTTCCCCGGCCAGCCGGCCTTCGTGCATGACCAGAATGCGGTCGGACATACCCAAAATCTCCGGAAGTTCCGAGGAAATCATGATGATGGCTTTGCCCTGGCTTACCAGCTGATTCATCAGCTGGTAGATTTCATGTTTGGCGCCCACATCAATACCGCGGGTCGGCTCGTCGAAGATATAGACCATGGGATCCGCCGCCAGGAATTTTCCGATGACCACCTTCTGCTGGTTGCCGCCGGAAAGGTTGACCACCTTTTGCTGGGCCGATGGCGTTTTGATGCGCAGTTTTTCGATGTATTCCGACACCAGCCGGCGGCAGCGCCCCTTCTGCAGGAAGATGCCGCGGGACAGCTTCCGGGTCGTGGACATGACCATGTTGTCCGCGATGCTCATCCCCAGGACCACGCCCTGCTCCTTTCGGCTTTCCGGCACCAGGGCGACGCCGTGGTGAATGGAGACGGCAGGCGATTTCAGATGGACTGGCTTGCCGGCCAGCCGGATTTCTCCGGCCTGAACCGGATCTGCGCCGTAAATTGCCCGGACCAGTTCGGTTCGGCCGGCGCCGATCAGTCCGGACAGGCCCAGAATCTCACCGGCCCGGACCTGGAAGCTGACGTCCCGGATGAAGTCCTTGGCATAGAGGTGCTCCACCTCCAGAACCGGCTCGCCGATTGTCACATGGCGGGTGGGGTACTGCTCGTCAATGGAGCGGCCCACCATCAGGGAAATCAGCTCTGCGCGGTCGGTCTGCGCCGTATCCAGGGTCTGGACATAGGTGCCGTCCCGCAGAATGGTGACGCGGTCGGCAATCTGGAACAGTTCTTCCATGCGGTGGGAAATAAAGATGATGGTCACGCCGCCGGCAACCAGCTTGCGCACCATGCGGAAGAGACAATCCACCTCTGCGGTTGTCAGCGGCGCCGTGGGCTCGTCCATGATCAGGACGCGGACGTCGTTGGCCAGGGCTTTGGAGATTTCCACAATCTGCTGATAGGCCACGGACAGCTGCCGGACCGGCGTGTCCGGATCGATCTTGATTTCCATCTCCTGCAGGATTTCGCTGGCCTGACGCAGCATGGCTTTCCGGTCCAGGAACACGCCCTTGCGATACTCCTTCCCCAGGAAGATGTTTTCCGCGACGGTCAGGGTCGGCACCAGTGTGAATTCCTGGTAGATCACGCCGATGCCCAGCTTTTGGGCCAGGGCCGGTGTGATGCTGCCGTAGGTCTGCCCGTCCATGACGATCTCTCCGCCGTCGGGAGAGATGGCGCCGGACAGAACCTTGATCAGCGTGCTTTTTCCTGCACCGTTTTCTCCCAGCAGGGCGTGGACCTCGCCTTTTTCAAAGGAGACGGAGACGTCGTCCAGGGCCACGACGCCGGGATAGCGTTTGGTGATATGATTCAGTTGTAAAATTGCAGACAATGGGCTGCCCCCCTTTTATTCAGAAAACTCTGGCACCCAATTTGGGTGCCAGAGTCCGTTTAGATTCCTGACACAACGGGTTATGAAACGGAGCTCGTATGTGGATTGCTTAATTTACATAGTCGGCAATGTTTTCGGCCGTGACAGGAACCAGTTCCGCATAGTATTCCTTGACGATTTCCTTGCCGGCAATCAGGTCCAGGCAGTCCTGCACGCAGATGCGGGCCATGTTTGCGGGATCCTGATCCACGGTGATTCGATAGATGCCGCCCTCGGCAACCTTGGCCAGGCCTTCAGCTGTGGCGTCAATACCGCCGATGAGGATGTCGTCCCCGGTCTTGCCGGCGTCCATAAAGGCCTCGTAGGCGCCCAGAGCGCCGCCGTCGTTGATGCCCAGCAGAACCTGCAGGTCAGGATAGGAGGCCAGGAAGGTCTCGGCTGCGGCCATACCGGCAGCGGTTTCGCCGGCAGTTTCCGTGGCGACGAATTCCACGTTGCTGGCAATGGAGAGAACGCCGTCAATGATGCCTTCTTTTCTGGGGATGACGGTAGGAGCGATGTCATAGTTCAGCGTGGCGGCCTGCACGACTTCCTGGTCGCCCAGGTTTTCCTTGATCCACTTGCCGGCGGCAGCGCCCAGGCAGAAGCCCATGTCATATTCGTCGGCGCCGACGTAGGCGTCATATTCTGCAGGCATGATCGTGTGGCAGACAACGTAGATGCCCTGGCTGCGGGCCTCCTGAATCTGCGGCAGCACGGCTTCGCCGTCCTGCGGGGTGATGATAATGGCGTCAACACCCATGGCGATAAAGTCCTCCATGGCCTTGATCTGTCCTTCACTGGTTCCCTTGGAGTCGGAGAAAACCAGGTTGACGCCGGCCTCTGCACAGGCTTCCTCTGCAGCTGCCTTGAAAGCGACGAAGAAGGGGTTGTCCAGGTTCAGGAAGGTCAGGCCAATGGAGATCTGCTTCTCTTCCGCGGGCTCCGCGGCGGGTTCTGCGGCGGGCTCTGCGGGAGACGCCGCTTCGGTCTTTGCTTCTTCCGTGGGTTCGGGCGTAGCTTCGGGCGCCGCTTCCTTGGACGAGCAGGCGGCCAGAGACAGCAGCAGCAATGCTGCAAGGATCAGAGCAAGAATCTTTTTCATGGTTTGTTTCCTCCTGTCTGTAGTTGGTTGTGAATGCTTTTCCGGAGACCGTTCCGCCTTTTTGCTATGCCAGGTTCGCTATGTTTTGGTATCGTTCCCCATTATACCACAAAAAAACAGAGCGAAGCCCCAATGCTTTCCCCAAAAAACGGTAAAGTTCTCTTTGACTTACACTACAAGGATACGCGCTTAAAGTCAATCTGTCAATATTTTCTTTGATTCTCTTTTTGGATTTGTTTAAAACATCCAATAACAATCTTTGGCTTTTGGGCAAAACAAAAAAATAAATCGTTACCATTTTATCAAAAAACTGGAAGATTGCAGAATAGAAAACGATATGGTATACTGATAATGAATACAAGGATGTGGGTCATCCAGGAAGAGGAGATGCCATGAAGACTATTTTTGATGTTGCAGAACGTGCTGGCGTCAGTAAATCTACGGTGTCCCGCGTAATCAGCGGAAAGGGTAGCATTAAAGAAACCACCAGAAAAAAGGTGGAACAGGCCATGGCGGAGCTGAACTATGCGCCCAGCTATCTGGCCCAGGGCATCCGCACCGGGAAAACCAAAACCATTGCCCTGATGGTCTGCGAATCCTCCAACCTCTATTATAATGAACTCCTGTACCGGATTGAAGCCATCGCCAGGGAGTATGAGTACATGGTTCTGTTCTGCAATGCCGGCACGGATCCGGACCGGGCGGAAAAATATATCACCTGGCTGCGGCAGCGCTATGTGGATGGGATCATCTATTGCTTCTACCGTGACAACGGCATCACCGACGAGCTGTACCGGATTGCGGCGGATACCCCCATGGTGTTCCTGGACAATCCCCTGGGCAACCGGCCCAATGTCTCCTATGTGGGAGCGGACGGCCTGGAAGATACGGCAGAAATTGTTCGGCATTTCAAGGAAAAAAACGCAAAATCCATTGCATTTATTGGAATTAGTGATATCAGCAATATCACCTACCGCTATATGGGTTATCGGGCAGGCCTGGCTGCCTGCGGCTACCGATTGGACCCCTCCCTGGTGTGCATGGTGGATTTCAGCCGGGTGGACGAGTCCCATTTCACCCTGGGCTACGATGCAGCCAAGGAGCTGATGAGCAAGCCGTCCCCGCCGGATGCCATCATTGCCGCCACGGATATGCTGGCCATCGGTGCCCTTCGCTATCTGCTGGAGGCCGGCTACCGCGTGCCGGAGCAGGTGTCCCTCACGGGCTATGACAACATTATCCTCAGCACCATGACCACACCGGAGCTCTCCACGGTGGCCCAGCCCATGGAGCAGATCGCCCACGAGGCCATGTCCATCCTCATGCGGAAAATTCAGGAGGACAACGGGTATAACCGTTCCTCTCTGCTGCGCTCCACTTTTATCCAGCGCGGCAGCACCCGGTGAATCAAATTTCTCTGCGCGGCAGTCTTGACTGCCGCGTTTTCTTTTGTTAATATGGAAATGGTATCGTTCCCTCCTTTGGTACAGCCGTTCCCCCTGTACCAGATCTGAACAAAGAAAGGATTGGATTCATATGGTGAACCATCGTGACAGATTCCTTCTGCTCCGCGATCAGTTGGCGGCCAAAGGGATCGATGTGGACGCTGTAAAGGAAAAACTGAAAGCCCCCCTTGTGGAGCTTCCGTCCTGGGCGGTCGGCAATTCCGGCACCCGCTATGGCACCTTTGTGGATAAAGGCGCCGCCGTCACTGTTTGGGACCGGATTGATGACTGCGCAGAAATCCAGCGCTGTCTGGGCGTGACCCCGGTTATGGCGACCCATGTGCTGTGGGATAAAACCGAGGACGGCAACTATCTGCCGGTAAAGCAATATGCGGAGGAAAAGGGCATGCGCCTGGGCACCCTCCATCCCAACACCTTCAGCGGCCAGGAGTTCCGCTTCGGCTCCATTTGCTCGCCGATTGAGGAGGTCCGGGCCCACACCAAGGCCCACTTTGAGGACTGCGTACGCATTGCCCGGGAGCTGGACTGCAAGACCATCGGCATGTGGGTGGCGGACGGCACCAACTATCCGGGGCAGGACGATCTGCGTGCCAGAAAGCACCGCCTTTATGAGGGGCTGAAGCACCTGTATGACGCCATGGATCCCGACATGACCCTGCTGCTGGAGTACAAACCCTTCGAGCCCTTCTTCTATACCACCGACGTCAACGACTGGGGCATGTCCAACCTGATGTGCACCAAGCTGGGCGACCGCGCCAAGGTCCTGGTGGATCTGGGCCATCATGTCTCCGGCGTCAACATTGAGCATATCATTGCCACGCTGCTGGACGAGCAGAAGCTGGGCGGTTTCCATTTCAACAACCGCCGCTACGCCGATGACGACCTGATTCTCGGCACCGTCAACCCCATGGAGATTTTCCTGATCTACAAAGAGATTGTGGATGCGCAGATGGCGGGGCTTCCCACCAACATCTGCTATATGCTGGATCAGTCCCACAACATTGAAAACAGCCTGGAGGGCATCATCTATTCCGTCATGAATATCCAGACTGCCTATGCCAAGGCCCTGATTATCGATCGCACCGCCCTGGCCCAGTATCAGCAGGAGCATGATGTGGTCATGTGCAACAAGGTGATTATGGAGGCCTTTGAGACGGATGTGCAGCCGCTGATTGAGCAGGCACGCCTGGAACTGGGCCTGAGCAGCACTAATCCGCTGGCCAATTACCGCGCCGGCGGCCACCAGAAGCACATTGAGGAAACCCGCGGCGCAGGCGCCCTGACCCTGGGCGGCGGCTGCTGAGGAGGGAGCGCAATGACCGGAAAAGAGCGGCTGCTGGCGGCCCTGGACCGGCGGGAGGCGGATCACGCGCCGACGCTGGAATGGGTACTGGCAACCAATGTCATTGAGAAGATGTACGGTACCCGGGACCCCATCGAGTTTGCCTATCAGGCGGATTTGGACGGCCTGGCGGTCTCCCTGGACTACCGCAATGAACTGCTGGAAAAGGGAGAGAACGGCAGCGGCGATATCATCCGCAACGAGTGGGGGATCGTCTGCAAGGTTCACGAGGAGTATCCCGTCCCGATCCGCTATCCCCTGGAGGAGCTGGAGGATCTGGAGGGCTTTGTGGTGCCGGATCCCGACGCCTCCTATCGGTTCGACAAGATCAAAAAGACCCTGCAGGCCTTCAATGGCGAGAAACTGGTGGTGGCCCGGGTTCGGGACGTGGTGTCCCAGCCCCGGGATCTGCTGGGCTATGAAAACTACCTGGCCAGCTTCTATACCGATGAGGAGCTGGTTACCCGCCTGATGCAGATCAGCTGTGACTATTCCTGCCGGATCTGCGAAAATCTCCATGATCTGGGCGTGGAGGTCATCGTGGTGGGCGACGATATTGCCGACAACAGCAATCTGCTCATGAGCCCCAAAATGTTCCGGGAGATGGTGCTGCCCCACTTCACCCGCCTGGTGCAGCACGCCAAGTCTATGGGTATGAAGGTCATCAAGCACAGCGACGGCAATCTCAATGCCGTGGTGAAGGATCTGATTGAGGCCGGTATTGACTGCCTGGATCCCATCGACCGCCGCGGGAAAATGGATCTGCGGGCGCTGAAGCGGGAGTACGGCGGCCAGATTGCCTTCAAGGGCAATGTTGACTGCGTGTCCACCCTGGTGGACCAGCCCCTCTCCGCCGTCCGCAGGGAGGTGGCCCAGTGCCTGCTGGAGGGCGGCGTCGGCGGCGGCCTGATTATCTCCTCGTCCAATTCCATCCATGCCGGCGTCAGTGCAGAGAACTGGAAGTATTTCCTGGAGATCCGCAAGGAACTGGGGCAGTACCCCCTGGATGTGGACCGCCTGGAGCGCATAGCACGGGAGGGCTGATATGACAAGGCATTTTGCTGTGGATCTGGGCGCGGAAAGCGGCCGGTGTATGGTCGGCACCCTGGACCAGGGCGTTCTCCGGGTGGAGGAGCTGTGCCGCTTCCCCACGCGGGTCTGCCGGATCCGGGAAGAATACTATTGGAATATTTTCCGCTTTTACGATGAAATCCTCCGGGGCCTGAAGCTCTATGTGGAGAAATATGGCCCCCAACTGGACTCCATCGGTGTGGACACCTGGGGATGCGACTACTGCCTGCCCGACCACACCGGCGCCATCGGCCTGCCCAAGAGCTATCGCCGCATGGTGTCCCAGGAGCCCTATGCGGTCATGGAGGAGAAAATGGGCCGGATGCGGCTGTACCAGCACTGCGGCATTCAGTTCCTGGATTTCAACACCCTGAACCAGCTGATTCTGGAACGGATGCAGGATCCGGCCTATCTGGACGACGCCCACGGCCTGCTGTTCATCGGCGACGCGCTGCACTATCTGCTGGGCGCCCCGGCCGTGTGCGAATACTCCACCGCTTCCATTTCCCAGTTGGTGGACACGGCGGCCCGGCAGTGGGATGGGGAAATCTTCAGCGCCTTTGACCTGCCGGAACGGCTGCAGACCAAGCTGGTCTTTGCGGGAGATCCCATTGGCACGCTGTCCGATTCCATCGCCGATGAAGTGGGTCTGGTCCATGGAGTGCGCCTGATCACCCCGGCGGTCCACGATACGGCCAGCGCTTCCGTGGCAGTGCCGGCGGAGGGGGGCAACTGGGCCTCCATCAGCTCCGGCACCTGGTCTCTGGCCAGCGTGGAGCTGGATGCGCCGGTGAACAATGAGGAGAGCTACCGTATGAACATCTCCAATTCCGCCGGCGTCCTGGGGAAGTCCCTGTTTTTGAAAAATATCATGGGTCTCTGGATCATCCAGCAGTGCAAATACCGCTGGGAGGAGCAGAACCCCGGCCTGACCTACGGCCGGATTGTGGAGCTGGCCCAGGCGGCAAAGCCCTTTGCTGCCTGGCTGGATCCCGATGACCAGCGGTTCTTCCAGCCCGGCGATATGCCGGTCCGGATCTCCGACTATCTGCGGGAGACCGGACAGACGCCGGTCGCACCGGACGACATCGGGCAGATGGCCAGAATTGTCTATGAATCCCTGGCTATGAAATACCGCTGTGTTTTTGAAAAAATCGCTGCAGTATCCGGCAAGACCATGGAAACACTGCACATCACCGGCGGCGGCAGCAACAACGGCATGCTCAATCAGTTTACGGCTGACGCCATGGGTCTGCCTGTGGTGGCCGGCCCTGCCGAGTGCAGCGCCATGGGCAATCTGCTCATGCAGGCCTATGGATGCGGCGCCGTATCCGGTCTGGAGGAAATCCGGCAGGTGGTCCGCCGCTCTGTCTCTCTGGAAACGTTCCGGCCCCGGAACCATGACCTGTGGGAGGCAGCCTACGAACAATTTCTCCGGCAGATCCGTGCATAAAATCTGCCGCTGTGGCTGTCGATAAACTATGAAAAAGACTTTTTCGACACGCTGTGCCCCCGGACGGTACGCCCGGGGGCTTTTTTGCTGCGGCGGTGGATTCCGCCAACTGGACAAAAGGGCTGGACTATGCTAAAATTGGCCCACAGAAACTGCCGGAACCGGAATGAAAGGCGGAACAATGGATGCCTGTCAAAGGGCGGGTGGGAAGCCGATGATTGCGGACCACCCTGAAAAGATCAGAAGAGGGTTTGAGACGATGGAAAATCATGTGACGGATATTTTAGTGACACTGAATCAGAACTATCTGCCGCAGCTCAAGGTGATGCTGACGTCCCTGTTCCTCAACAGCCCTGGCCCTTGCCGGGTCTACCTGCTGCACCGGTCCATTCCGGAGGTGCAGCTGCAGATCCTGCAGAAGGGCGTGGAACAGGCGGGAGGCATGCTGTTTCCCATCAGCGTGGATGGGGGCGTTCTGGAGCAGGCACCGGTCACGAAGCAGTATCCCCAGGAGATGTACTACCGGCTTCTGGCGGCGCAGCTCCTGCCGGAGGATCTGCAAAGGGTGCTGTATCTGGACCCGGATATTCTGATCATCAATTCCCTGCGTCCCCTGTGGGAGTTGGATTTGGGGGACCGGATGTTTGCAGCGGCGGCCCATACCGGAAAAACGGAGCTGGCCAACAATGTCAATAAACTGCGTTTGGGCACGGAAGGGAAGTATTTCAATTCCGGCGTTCTCCTGATGGACCTGGAAAAGGCGCGGGAACGGATTGAGCCGGAGCAGATCTTTTCCTTTGTGGAATCGCATGGGGCGGAGCTGGTTCTGCCGGATCAGGACGTCCTGAATGTGATGTACGAAAATGATATTTTCGAGATCGATGATTTTATCTGGAACTACGATGCACGGAAATTCAGCAGCTATTTTCTCCGCAGCGCCGGAAATGCCACCATGGAATGGGTGATGGAGCATACGGCGATCCTGCATTTTTGCGGGAAAGCGAAGCCCTGGAAGCAGCATTACACCCACAGATTTGGCGTTTTGTATCAGCATTATATGCAGCTGGCGGAACGGTATTGGCGTACGGTGACGGTTTGATCCCGTAGGCTTGCCGGCGCTGCTGCGGCGATGGTGAAGCGGAAACAGAGAAACAATCAAACCGGCAAGCCGTTATCATGGCTTGCCGGTTGTTTGTTGTATGGTGCCGATGGGGATGTCACGGGCCGTCTCAGCTCCAATCCGGCACCTGTGAGGGCGCAGTTTCAAAGCGGAAGGTAAGACTGTCATCCGGGTCGTCGAAAATGATCTGCAGGTCAAGCTCATTCATCCGGGCGTACAGGATCTCCACACTGCCGTCCTGATTCCACAGGCTCGTCACGGCAGGCACCTCCGTGGCGGTATACTTGACGATCAGCCCGGGAGGATCGTTGAATTCCGCCTGGATATAATCCGCGTAGGCCTCCAGAGACGTTGTCTTATGAATATTGCCCAGAATAAAGTCGCTGTTGTAATAGCGATCCATGCTGCCGTCCTCAACTGCTGTGGAAATCCAATCCGCTTCGGCGCGGTAATGGGTCAGATCGATCAGGTAATACCAACCGTCCTGAAGAATGTAGTTGAACACATGGCCGCTGCCGTCCCGCTGAGAGGTGGCGAGATAGCCGATCTCGTCATAATCACCGTCCAGAATGTAATGCAGCCAGTTGGAATCGGTGGCACAGCAGCCGCAGTTGGTCAGCACCGCGTAATAGCCGGGCTTGTGATGCTCCCAGTCTATGCCGTTTTCTATTATGCGGAGGTTGTCATCGGCGGAGAGAAAGCCGCCCACCTGATAAAGCTGCAGAGCCTCATACAATGTGGAGATGGCGTCCCGCTTGTGTTCCGGGGAATCCTGCACCAACCGGAAGATATCGGCGTTGGTGTACCGGCTGGCGCCCAGCGCTCTGGCAGGCACCCAATAGATACCGGGACTGACTTCCACTTCATAATCTGCGTCGTACCGCAAGGTCGCAAGATCCCTGCCCGGATCCTGAGAATAGTCAACGGAAGGAGCAGTGGAATTAGGGGAAGCGGTTTCGGCTTCCCTGGCCTCCTGCAGATCGAAAACGAAGGTGACCGTATAGCCGTTCCTGTCCGCATCCTCATAAATCAGGCGGTACTCCCGTCGGTCAAAGGGTGCGGGGCAGGGGTGCCAATCGTCATAACCGGATGCCTTCCCTGGCTCCAGCGTATGCCAATCCTGCCCCTGATACTCGTCTCCGCTATGAGCAAACTCGCGGGTAGCATTGCCGTTTTCATAGTCAAGGATGACACAATCAGCCAGTGTCAGCTGCCGGTCGGTGTTGTTGACCAGCTCCATATGAAAATGATAGTCCGTGCCGTTTTCCAGGACGGCCTGAGCGTCATAGAAGATTTCACCGGGGCCGGGAATGAGGCAGGGCGATTCCGGCGCCTCCTGGCTGCCGGTCTGCACCTGCGGTTCCGCAGGCTGAGCCGCTGCCGGCACCTCGGAAGATCCGCTGCGCAGCATCTCAATCAATTGGATGGCCATATCATATTCGCCCCGGTCCAGCAGGGAGATGAGATAATCATAGTCATCGTTTCCGGTGCTGCCGCTGCTGCAGGCGGCAAGCGTGAAGCACAGAATCAGGGCAAAAAGCAGGGATGGGATTTTTTTCATCATGGCTGCCTCCCATGCCGGTCAAATCTGCAATGTTTTTCGTCCCGTGTCGGAACGATCCACAATGGTGCTATTATACATAAATGGCCGTTGTCTTGCAACCAAAAATCGCTCCCCCGTGACTTGCTTTATCACGCTTCACGATTATTTCTTACCTTCCCAAAATCCGAATGCGCAGACGAGTGAAGAGGGGAGCGGGAATAAGTAAAAATCCCGAATGCTGGCGCATTCGGGATTTTTGGTGCCGGTGACCGGGCTCGAACCGGTACGCTGTTTCCAACAAGGGATTTTAAGTCCCTGGCGTCTGCCAATTCCGCCACACCGGCTGATATTAAGCTTTATTCTAGCACTGAATTTCCCCAGCGTCAAGCCTTGCGGCGCTTTGCGTCTCCGGATTCGGGCTGGATTTTTGCCTGCGCCGTTCCCGCAGATCCTGGAAAAACTGGGATAAAACGGCGCTGCATTCCGTCTCCAGCAGGCCCTGCTCCACCTGGGGCTTGTGGTTATAGGGCAGGCTGAACAGATCGACGATGGAACCGCAGGAGCCGGCTTTGGCATCCCGGGCGCCGTAGACCACCCGGGGAATACGGGCGTTGATAATGGCCCCGGCGCACATGGGACAGGGCTCCAGGGTGACATAGAGGGTACACTGCCACAGCCGCCAGCCCCCCAGGGTTTTGCAGGCCTCGGCGATGGCCTCCAGCTCCGCGTGGGCCAGGGCGCTTTTGCCCAGCTCCCGCCGGTTGCGGCCCCGGCCCACAATGCGCCCGGCCAGGGTGATCACGCAGCCCACGGGCACCTCTCCCTCGGCCGCAGCCTCCCGGGCCAGTTCCAGCGCCTCCCGCATCATCTGTTCGTCCATGCTTCCCCACCTTTCTCGATCGTAGGGCGGGGGCTTGCCCCCGCCGTCAGTTTCCAACATCCCGTGCCATCTCCGCAGTTCACGCGTGGGCAGGCAAGCCCAAACGGCGGGGGCAAGCCCCCGCCCCAGCGGGGCGAAAAAGGCTTTTCGCCCCGCGGGGTGCGGTTTTTCGAGCTTCTAAAAGTTCGAAAA
>CAMBCW010000040.1 GCA_945864925.1 uncultured Clostridia bacterium | reverse complement strand
GGATTTGACCTTGTAGAGGCTCTTCTCCACGTTGTCGTGGAGGGGGCCGGCGTAGGTGACGTAGGAGTCCACGCCCTCTTCAAAGCTCAGGCCGGTCTTGCCGCCCAGGTCGTAACGCTGCCAGTTCCGGGCCCGGTTGGAACCCTCGCCCCAGTATTCCTTCACATAGCTGCCGTTGACCATGAGCTTCTGGGTGGGAGACTCGTCAAAGCGGGCAAAGTAGCGGCCCAGCATCATGAAGTCCGCACCCATGGCCAGAGCCAGGGTCATATGGTAGTCGTGGACAATACCGCCGTCGGAGCACAGGGGGATATAGATGCCGGTCTGCTCATAGTAGTCGTCCCGGGCCTGGGCCACCTCGATGACCGCCGTGGCCTGGCCGCGCCCGATGCCCTTCTGCTCGCGGGTGATGCAGATGGAGCCGCCGCCGATGCCGATCTTCACAAAGTCCGCGCCGGCCTTGGCCAGGCACAGGAAGCCGTCCCGGTCCACCACGTTGCCGGCGCCCACCTTGACGCTGTCACCATAGGTTTCGCGGATCCAGATCAGGGTCTGCTCCTGCCAGCAGGAATAGCCCTCGGAGGAATCGATGCACAGCACGTCCGCGCCGGCCTCCACCAGAGCAGGAACCCGCTCCCGGTAGTCCCGGGTGTTGATGCCGGCGCCCACCATATAGCGCTTGTGGCTGTCCAGCAGCTCCAGGGGGTTCTCCTTGTGGCTGTCATAGTCCTTGCGGAACACGAAGTATTTCAGATGGTCGCTGCCGTCCACAATGGGCAGAGCGTTGAGCTTGTGGTCCCAGATGATGTCGTTGGCCTGCTTCAGGGTGGTGTCCTGATCGCCTACGATCAGCTTCTCCCGGGGCGTCATGAAGTCAGCCACCTTCTCGTCCCCGGTCATGCGGCTGACCCGGTAGTCCCGGCTGGTGACGATGCCCAGGAGCTTGCCGGTGGCAGTGCCGTCCTCGGTGACGGCCATGGTGGAGAAGCCCTTCTCCTGCTTCAGCGCCAGAACGTCCGCCAGGGTATTGTCCGGCTTCAGATTGGCCGCGGAGACCACGAAACCGGCCTTGTGGGCCTTGACCCGGGCGACCATGGCCGCCTCGGACTCGATGGACTGGGAACCGTAGAGGAAGGACATACCGCCCTCCTTGGCCAGGGCCACTGCCAGCTTATCGTCGGAAACCGACTGCATAATGGCGGAAACCAGGGGGATGTTCAGCATGATGGGGCTTTCCTCGCCCTTTTTGAACTTCACCAGCGGCGTCCGCAGGCTCACATTGGCGGGAACGCAGTCCGGAGACGTATAGCCGGGAACCAGAAGATATTCGCTGAAGGTATGGGAAGGCTCAGAATAAAAGTGTGCCATGATAGACCTCCTGTTATTGTTTTGAAACTCCTGCAGGGCGGGGTGTCTTATTTAAAATACCGCACCGCGCTCTCAAACATCCCCATCTCGAATTTGCCGGGGATGTTCTTGTACAGGCTCTTGCCCACACGCTCCGAATGGCCCATCTTGCCGAAGACACGGCCGTCGGGAGAGGTGATGCCCTCGATGGCGTAGAGGGAGCCGTTGGGGTTGAAGGCGGTGTCCATGGTGGGCTGACCGTTCAGATCCACATACTGGGTGGCAATCTGGCCGTTTTCCGCCAGGCTGCGGATCACATCCTCCGGGGCCACAAAGCGGCCTTCGCCGTGGGAAATGGGCACGGAATAGATCTCTCCCACCTGGGCCGCGGCCAGCCAGGGGGACTTGTTGGAGCAGACGCGGGTCCGCACGATGCTGGACTGGTGGCGGCCGATGGTGTTGTAGGTCAGGGTCGGGCACCGGTCATCGGCGTCGATGATCCTGCCGAAGGGCACCAGGCCCAGCTTGATCAGCGCCTGGAAGCCGTTGCAGATGCCGGCCATGAGGCCGTCCCGCTGCTCCAGGAGCCGGGTCACTTCCTCCCGCACAGCCGGGGAGCGGAAGAACGCCGTGATGAACTTACCGGAGCCGTCGGGCTCATCGCCGCCGGAGAAGCCGCCGGGGATGACGATCATCTGGCTCTGGGCAATGGCCTTCGCAAAGCGCTCGGCACTTTCAGCCACCTGGTCGGCGGTCAGGTTGCGGACCACCAGGATTTCGGCGTCGCCGCCGGCCGCCATCACGGCACGGGCCGTGTCGTACTCGCAGTTGGTGCCGGGGAACACGGGAATCAGGGCCTTGGGCCTGGCGCACTTCACAGCCGGGGCCACGGTGCAGCCCGCCGTATAGGAGAAGGTCTCCAGCTTGCTTTCAGCGGGAGCGTTGGTGGGATAAACCGCCTCCAGAACGCTGTCGTTGGCCTGCAGCAGCTCCGCAATGGAGGCCGTCTCGCCGCAGACGGTGATACTGCCGTCATCGGTGGTGTGGCCGATGCACACGGCGCAATCCACATCCTCCGTCAGCTCGGCCACGATCATGCCGGGGGCAGGACCGAACCAGGGTGCGCCGGCATTTTCGCAGGCGAAGCCCACGCCATTGCCGAAGGACATCTTCATGACGGCCTCGGCCACGCCGCCGGCCTCGATGGCCCAGGCAGCCTTGACCTTTCCGGCCAGAGCCAGGGTGCGGAAGGTTTCCCAAGCGTCCTTATGGCCGTCGTAATCGCTGAGATCGGTGGTACCGAACAGATAGACCGGGTGACCAGCCTCCTTAAACTCAGGGCTCAGGACCTCACCGGCCTGGGCAGGCGCGATGGCGAAGGAAATCAGCGTGGGCGGCACGTCCTTGTCCAGGAAAGAGCCGGACATGGAGTCCTTGCCGCCAATGGCAGCGGCTTCCAGCCCCAGCTGCGCGTCCAAAGCGCCCAGCAGAGCCTGGAACGGCTTGCCCCAGCGCTGAGGCTCCTGGCGGAGCTTCTCAAAGAACTCCTGCAGAGTCAGGTAGGCTTTTTGATGGTCCGCGCCGGCGGCCACAATCTTAGCCATGGAGGTCAGGACGCTGGCCTGGGCGCCGGTGTAGGGATCGGCGGACATCCAGTCGGGATCGAAACCCCAGGCCATGATGCTGGCCTGTTCGGTGGTCTGGCCGGGCTCCACGGGGAACAGGGCGGCCATGGCCTGCGCCGGAGTCCGCTGGGTCTTGCCGCCGAAGGGCATCAGCAGGGAGCCTGCGCCGATGGAACCGTCAAAACGTTCCACCAGACCGCGGCGGCTGGCATATTTCAGGTCGGAGGCCATGGCTTTCAGGCTGCCTTCGCCGATGAAGCCATGGGGGCGTCCGCTGTCCGGCACCTCGACCCCGGCGGTCTTGACCGCGCCGTTGGTGTTGAGGAATGCCCGGCTCAGGTTGGCGATGGGCTCTCCCCGCCAGGTCATGACCATGCGGGGGCTTTCGGTGACCACGGCCACCCGGTAGGCCTCCAGGTTCTCCCCTTCGGCGGCGGCGATGAACGCAGCCTCGTCCTCGGGGGCCACCACCACCGCCATGCGCTCCTGGGATTCGGAGATGGCCAGCTCGGTGCCGTCCAGGCCGTCATATTTCTTGCGGACGGCGTCCAGGTTGATCTCCAGGCCGTCTGCCAACTCGCCGATGGCCACGGACACGCCGCCGGCGCCGAAGTCGTTGCAGCGCTTGATGAGACGGGTCACATTGCCGTCCCGGAACAGGCGCTGAATCTTGCGTTCCTCGGGGGCGTTGCCCTTCTGAACCTCGGAGGCCATGGTGGTCAGGGATTTCATATTGTGGCTCTTGGAGGAGCCGGTGGCGCCGCCGATGCCGTCACGGCCGGTGCGGCCGCCCAGCAGAATCACCACGTCGCCGGGGGCAGGCACTTCCCGCCGGACATGATTAGCCGGGGCCGCGCCCACCACCGCGCCGCACTCCAGGCGTTTGGCGATGTAGCCGTCGTGGTAGACCTCGGCCACATGGCCGGTAGCCAGACCGATCTGGTTGCCGTAGGAGCTGTAGCCCGCGGCAGCGGTGGTGGCCAGCTTCTTCTGGGGCAGCTTGCCGGGGGTAGTGTCGGCAAAGGAGACACGGGGATCGCCGCCGCCGGTGACGCGCATGGCCTGATGGACGTAAGCGCGGCCGGACAGAGGATCGCGGATGCAGCCGCCGATACAGGTGGCTGCGCCGCCGAAGGGCTCAATCTCCGTGGGATGGTTGTGGGTTTCGTTTTTGAACATCAGCAGCCAGTCCTGGGTCTTTCCGTCCACCTGGGCTGGCACATGGATGGAGCAGGCGTTGATCTCCTCGGATTCATCCAGCTCCGGCAGGAGACCGCGCTTTTTCAGCACCTTGGCGCCGATGGTGGCCAGATCCATGAGGGTCTGGGGCCGCTTGGCCGCCTTTTCCTCGCCGTAGACCTCCACCCGGGCAGCCAGATACCGCTCATAGGCGGCTTTCACGGCCGGATCTGCAATTTCGATGTTCTCCAGATGGGTGGAGAAGGTGGTGTGGCGGCAATGGTCGGACCAGTAGGTGTCCACCAGGCGGACCTCCGTGATGGTGGGGTCACGCTTTTCATCGTCCCGGAAATAGGCCTGGAGGAATTTCAGATCGTCCAGATCCATGGCCAGGCCCAGCTTTTCCAGCAGGTCAGCCAGGCCGGCTTCCTCCAGCGTTGTGAAGCCGTTGAGCGTCTCCACCATAGGGGGCACGGCATATTCCCGGGCCAGGGACGCCGGTTTCTCCATGGAGGCCTCCCGGCTCTCCACGGGGTTGATCAGATAGCCGCGGATTTTTTCCATTTCTTCCGCAGACAGCCGGCCCTCCAGCAGATAGACCTTGGCATGGCGCACCAGGGGGCGCTCCACGCCAGCCATGAGCTGGATGCACTGGGCGCAGGAATCGGCCCGCTGGTCAAACTGGCCGGGCAGGGATTCCACCGCCAGCAGGCTGTGAAAGGTGCGGGGCTCGGGGAACGTCTCGTCGTAGGTCACGTCCACCTGGGGCTCGGAAAAAACCGTGCCCTTGGCGGCAGCGTAAACGGCGGGATCGATGTTCTCCACATCATAGCGGTTCAGAATGCGGACGCCCTCCAGGCCCTGGATTCCCAGGAAGCGCTGCAGGTCGCTGCACAGATTGTGGGCCTCCGGGGACAGGCCGGGGCGCTTTTCCACAAAAATGCGGTATACCATGGCTCAGTTCTCCTTTCCCGCTGCCAGGGCCCGCTGACCGATGTCGCGGCGGCAGTAGGCGTTGTCAAAATGGATTCGGCCGGCCAGGTCGTAGGCCTTTTCAATGGCCCGGGGCAGGGTTTCCGCCACGGCCACAGCGCCCAGAACACGGCCGCCACTGGTGACCAGCTCGCCGTCCTTCCGGGCTGCGCCGGCAATATAGATTTCCTCCTCCGCTCCGGTCTGGGGCAGGGTGATGGGATAGCCTTTTTCATAGTGGGTGGGATAGCCGTCGGAGGCCAGCACCACGCAGCAGGCGTGCCGGTTCTGGAACCGCACTTCCACCTGGTCCAGGGTACCGTTGGCTGTAGCCTCCATGATGGTCAGCAGGTCGGTGTCCAGCAGAGGCAGCACCACCTGGGTCTCCGGGTCGCCGAAGCGGCAGTTGTACTCGATGACCTTGGGGCCGTTGGGCGTCAGCATCAGGCCGAAATAGAGGCAGCCGGTGAAGGGCCGTCCCTCCTTCTCCATGGCCCGGATGGTAGGCAGGAAAATCTCCCGCATGCAGCGTTCCGCCACCGCGGGCGTGTAGTAGGGATTGGGTGCCACGGTGCCCATGCCGCCGGTATTGAGGCCCTGGTCGCCGTCATGGGCGCGTTTGTGGTCCATGGAACTGACCATGGGCACCAGGGTCTTGCCGTCGGTGAAGGACAAAACGGAGACCTCCGGACCGGTGAGGAATTCCTCGATGACCACGCGGCTGCCGCTGTCGCCGAAGACCTTGTTCTCCATCATGTCCCGCAGGGCGGCCCGGGCTTCCTCCCGGGTCTGGGCGATGACCACGCCCTTGCCCAGGGCCAGGCCGTCGGCCTTGATAACCGTGGGGATGGGCGCCGTCTCCACATAGGCCAGAGCCTGATTCAGGTCTGTGAAGATCTCATAGGCAGCCGTGGGGATACCGTATTGTTTCATGAGGTTTTTGGCAAAGGCCTTGCTGCCCTCCAGGATGGCAGCGTTTTTTCGGGGGCCAAAGCAGGGTACGCCGATGGCGTTGAGGGCGTCCACAGCCCCCAGAACCAGGGGATCATCGGGCGCCACCACGGCGAAATCAATTCCATGGGTCCGGGCGAATTCCACCTGGGCCGGGATATCCTTGGCGCCGATGGGCACGCAGACCGCGTCGCCCTCCATACCGCCGTTGCCGGGCAGAGCGTAGATGACCTCCACCCGGGGATTTTCCTTCAGTTTCCGAATAATGGCATGCTCGCGGCCGCCGCCGCCGATGACCATGAGTTTCATAGGGAGCCTCCTTTTATTTGACAAGGGACAATTGCTCTGCCACCATTTCCGCAGCCTGAGGCAGGAGGATCCACTCCGCCTGCTCCATGACGCGGCGCTGGAGGCTCTCAGGGGTGTCGCCGGGGAGTACCTCCACGGCCTTCTGGGCCACAATCCGGCCGCCATCGGGAATCTCGTTGACAAAATGCACCGTCGCGCCCGTGACCTTGACGCCACGGCGCAGGGCCTCCTCGTGGACCTTCAATCCGTAGTAACCCTCGCCGCAGAAGCTGGGGATCAGAGACGGATGGATGTTCAGAATCCGCTCCGGCCATGCGGCCGTAAACGCCGCAGAGAGAATCTTCAGGAATCCGGCCAGGACAATCATTTCAATCCCCGCAGAGGCCAGCAGCTGATTCAGCCTTGCTTCAAAATCCGGGCCTGTCAGCACGGCCGTGGCAACGCCGGCCTGCTCCGCCCGGGTCAGAGCATAGGCGCCGGCCTTGTTGGAAACCACCAGGACAATCTCGCCGTGGGGCAGCTTCCCCGCCGCCTGGGCGTCCAGAAGCGCCTGGAGGTTGGTGCCGCCGCCGGAGACCAGAACGGCAATCTTCGTCTTTACCACAGAACCACCTTTTCCTCCGACTCGATGATCTCACCCAGGACATAGGCGTCCTCGCCGCAGGACCGCAGGATCTCCAGGGCCTTGTCCGCATCCGCCGGGGACACCACAACGCTCATGCCCACGCCCATGTTGAAGGTGTTGAACATGTCCCGCCGGGAGATCGCTCCGGTCTGGGCAATCAGATCAAAGATGGGCAGCACTTTGACATCGGCGTAGGCAATCTTCGCGCCCAGGCCGTCGGGAATGCTGCGGGGAATGTTCTCAAAGAAGCCGCCGCCGGTGATGTGAGAGATACCCTTGACCGCCACCTGCTCCAAGAGGGCCAGAATGGGCTTGACATAGATCCGGGTGGGCGTCAGCAGGGTCTCGGCCACAGTTTTACCGCCCAGCTCTTCCCGGGCCGTATACAGCTCAGGATTGTTGCTATCAATATCAAACACCTTGCGCACCAGGGAGAAGCCGTTGGAATGGACGCCGGTGGAAGGCAGGGCAAGTACCACGTCTCCGGCGGCCATTTTGCTGTTGTCGATGATCTTCTTGCGGTCCACAATGCCCACGGCAAAGCCTGCCAGGTCATATTCCTCCGCAGGCATCATGCCGGGGTGCTCCGCAGTTTCACCGCCGATGAGGGCGGCGCCGGACTGGACGCAGCCCTCGGCCACGCCAGCGACAATGGCGGCGATTTTCTCGGGATAATTCTTGCCGCAGGCGATGTAGTCCAGGAAAAACAGCGGCTTGGCGCCGGCGCAGATGATATCGTTGACGCACATGGCCACGCAGTCGATGCCAATGGTGTCGTGCTTGTCCATGAGAATGGCCAGTTTCAGCTTGGTGCCCACACCGTCGGTACCGGAGACCAGCACGGGTTCCTCCATTCCCGCCAGGTTGGGCAGAAACAGACCGCCGAAGCCACCGATATCCGAGCAGACGCCTTCGTTGGCGGTTCTGGCAATATGGGCCTTCATCAGCTCCACGGCCTTGTAGCCGGCGGTGATGTCCACACCGGCGGCAGCATAGGAATCGCTGTAGCTTTTCATGGGGAGTTTGCTCCTCTCAATCCATTATTCTTTTCCGGTCCAGCAGTAAGTGCAGACCTTTTCCCGGTCCAGGCCGATGGCCTCCAGCATGCCGTCCAGGGACTGGTACTCCAGGGAGTCGAAGCCCATTTCCTGACAGATGGTTTTCAGCATGCACTGGCCGCGCCTGGTCTCCCGGTCGGCGTACTCATCCAGGTGCCGCAGGCCCTCCTCGCCCTCCAGGCGCTGGATGGTCTTGCGGGTCAGCAGCTCCATCTCCGACTTGCTGCGGGAGAAGTTCAGATACCGGCAGCCGTACATAATCGGCGGACAGGCGGAGCGCATGTGGACCTCTTTGGCGCCGCTGGCATAGAGAAAGTCCACCGTTTCCCGCAGCTGCGTACCCCGGACGATGGAATCGTCCACAAACAGCAGCTTCTTATCCTGAATCAGCTCCGGAACAGGGATCTGCTTCATCTTGGCCACCTGGTTGCGGACCTCCTGATTGGCAGGCATAAAGGACCGGGGCCAGGTGGGCGTATATTTGACAAAGGGACGGGCAAAGGTTTTGCCGCTTTGCTGGGCATAGCCGATGGCATGGGGCAGGCCGGAATCCGGCACGCCCGCCACATAGTCCACGTCTGGCAGGGTGCCACGCGCTTCCTCATCCCGGGCCATGATCTCGCCGTTGCGGTAGCGCATGACTTCCACGTTTTTGCCCTCGTAGTTGGAGTTGGGGTAGCCGTAGTAGGTCCACAGGAAGGCGCAGATTTTCATCTCCGGGCCGGGCGCCGCCAACTGAGTCAGGCTATCGGGCGTCAGCTTCACAATTTCGCCGGGACCCAGTTCATAATAGTCGTCGTAGCCCAGCTTGTGATAGGCAAAGGATTCAAAGGAAACACAGTTGCCGTCGTCGTTATGACCTACCAGCACCGGCAGCCGGCCCAGCCGGTCCCGGGCCGCCAGGATGCCGTCCGGCAGCAGCAGCAGAATTGTGGCTGCGCCGTCAATGACCTCCTGGGCATACCGGATGCCTTCCACCAGGGAGTCCTTCTGGTTGATCAGGGCAGCCACCAGCTCCGTCTGGTTGACACCGCCGGAGCTCATGGCCATGAACTGATGGCCGGGGCCGGAGAAGCAGGCCTCCACCAGGGCCTCGTCATTATGAATGACGCCCACAGTAGCGATGGCATACAGGCCCAGGTGGGAGCGCACCAGCAGAGGCTGGGGGTCCGTGTCGCTGATGCAGCCGATGCCGCTGCAGCCATGAAATTTGACCAGATCGTTTTCAAACTTCGTCCGGAACGGCGTGTTTTCAATGTTATGAATCTGGCGCTGGAAGCCGGAAACCTCGTCGTAAATGGCCATGCCGCCCCGGCGGGTACCCAGATGGGAGTGATAATCCGCGCCAAAAAAGATGTCCAGTACGCAGTCTCTGCGGGAGACCGCTCCAAAAAAACCACCCAAACTATATCTCCTCTGTTACGCGCCGAAAATCCGCTTCATCATTTCCTGATAAGCGTCTTCCACATTGCCCAGATCCCGGCGGAAGCGGTCCTTGTCCAGCTTCTCATGGGTCTTGCTGTCCCAGAAGCGGCAGGTATCGGGGGAGATTTCGTCGGCCAGGACGATGGTGCCGTCGGTGAGGCGGCCGAACTCCAGCTTGAAGTCCACCAGGTCCACGCCCACTTCCTTGAAGAACGCTTTCATGACGTCGTTGATCCGAAAAGCCATGGTGCGGATCGTCTCAATCTCGGCCGGCGTGGCCAGCTTCAGGGCCAGCGCCTGGGCCGTGTTGATCATGGGATCGCCCAGATCATCATTCTTATAGGAGTATTCAATGGTAGGGTTCTCAAAGACAATGCCTTCCTCCACACCGAACCGCTTGGCAAAGGAGCCGGCAGAGATGTTGCGGATGATGACTTCCAGGGGAACAATCTGCACCTTTTTCACCAGGGTATCCCGGTCATTGAGTTCCTCCACAAAATGAGTGGGGATGCCCTCGCCTTCCAGCTTCTGCATCATGAAGTTGGTGACACGGTTGTTGATGACGCCCTTGCCGGTGATGGTGCCCTTCTTCAGACCGTTGAACGCCGTAGCATCGTCCTTATAGTGGACCATAACGATCTCAGGGTTCTCCGTGGCAAAAACCTGCTTGGCTTTTCCTTCGTACAGCATTTCCTTGATTTCCATGATAAACTCCTCCTATATCCGTATCAATTATGAAACTGTGCTTCGATGGCCGCGTTTTTCTCCAGAACCTTTCTGGCGTCAGCGTCCCGTTTGGCCTGGAGTTTCTCCGCCAGGGCAGCGTCCTCGATGGCCAACATCTGAATAGACAACAAAGCGGCATTGACTGCACCGTCTATGGCAACCGTGGCCACCGGAATTCCGGAGGGCATTTGTACCGTGGACAGAAGTGCGTCAATACCGTCGAGATTACTGGATTTTACAGGGATCCCGATCACAGGAAGGGTGGTGTTGGCTGCCAGAGCGCCGGCCAGGTGGGCCGCCTTGCCGGCAGCTGCCACAATTACGCCAATTCCGTTGGCGCGGGCATTGCGGGCAAATTCCCCTGCTTCCTTGGGCGTTCTGTGGGCTGAAAATACGTGAACTTCCACCGGCACCTCAAACTGGCGCAGGGTGTCGATGGCTTTCTGCACCACCGGCAGGTCGCTGTCGCTTCCCATAACAATTCCTACTTTTTTCATGACTTACCTCCAAAATAACCCATTAATCTGAAAAAAAGAGATTCTTTTGGCAGAATTAGAGTATCACCACTTTATCACGAAATGACCCCTTTTACAAGTCGCAGCCATGGAGATTCTTCCTGTCTTTTCCGAATTGTCCTTGTTGGATTTGCACAGAAACCGTCGATTCTGCCCGAAAAAGCAAAAAGAGCGGATTCAATCGCTGGTTTCGCATTCGTCATAATCGAATGGAAAACCCGCGATTCCGCCGCTCTTTCTGCGCCTAGCAGGAAAGGAACAAAGACAGTATCACGGAAATCAAGCCGCAGACACCGATGGCAATGGAGCTCATGGCCCCCTGAATCTCTCCCATTTCCCGGGCCTTGGTGGTACCCAGGGCATGGCTGCAGGCGCCGGTTGCCAATCCCTGGGCCACCGGATCCTGAATTCTCAGCCACTTGGCAAACAATGGCGCACACAAGGCGCCGGTGACACCGGCAATCATGACGCAGGCCGCGGCAATGGCCGCCAGTCCGCCGTGGCTCTCCGCAATGCCGATGGCAATGGGCGTGGTGCAGCTCTTGGGCAGCATGGCGGCCGTCACAGCCTGATCCACGCCGAAGGCCTTGCACAGGGCCAGCACACTCAGCATACTGGTGACACTTCCCGCCAGGCAGCCCAGGAGCACCGGCAGAAAATACTGCTTTAGAATCTTCCGCTGGTTGTAAATCCCCAGAGCCAGCAGCGCCGTCACCGGGCCCAGCATCCAGTTGATGACGTCGGCACCCTTGGCAAAGCTCTCATAGGGGATCCCCAGCAGCACCAGCACTGCTATGCACAGGGCCACAGAAATCAGCAGCGGATTGGCCAGCAGCCATCCGGTTTTATTCTGAATCCACTTTCCCAGAAGATAGGTGGCCAGGCAAAGCGTCAGGCCAAAGAAGGGGGAGGACAAAAAAGCCTCAATCATGGCTCTGCGCCTCCTCCTTCCGTCTGACCCATTTCAGGGTCAGCTGCACCACATGACCGGTGACAAAAAACACCAGAGGCGTCGTCAGCAGGCTGATCAACACGACGGCCCAGAAGTTCTGGAACAATACATCGGTATACCGGATAATACCGACACAGGCCGGAACAAAGAACAAGGGCATATTCCCCAGCAGAAAATTGGCCGTCTGCTGCAGCTGCCGGGGTTTCAACGCTTTGCACAGCAGCAGAAGCAACAGCACCACCATAGCCAAGACACTGGCCGGAAAGGAGAACGGCAGCAAGGCCGACAACCCCTCCGAAACCAGGCAGACCGCAAAAATTACACACAATTGTGCAGCCACGGGCATCATAATCTCCTCTTTTCCTTGCGCTGCAGGCTTTTTTAAACCACAAATTGCGGATTATTATACTGTCATCCCGTCCATTTGTCAATGAAGCAGGCAAAAATACCGCATGAGGCGCCTTTCAGCGCCCCATGCGGTACGTTGTGTGATTTTGAAAAGGGGGAAGGAAAATATTTAGAACAGGCCGGAAACCTCACCGGTCTCGGTGTTCACATCGACTCGGCGGTAGGCGGGGTTGGAGCCGGTGCCGGGCATCATGGAAATGGTACCAGCCATGGGGCACAGGAACTTGGCGCCGCCGTACTCCAGGATGTCGCGGATGGGCAGCCGCCAGCCCTTGGGCACACCCTTCAGCGTGGGGTCATGGCTCAGGGACAGATGGGTCTTGACCATCATGGTGCAATAGTCGGCATACTTGGGATCGCTCTCGAAGCGCTTGGCCTTCTCCAGAGCCAGATCGGACCAATCCACGCCGTCGGCGCCGTAGACTTCCTTGGCGATCAGTTCCACACGCTCCCGCAGGGGGGTGTCCAGATCGTACAGGAACTTGATGGGCTCTTCGGGCTCTTCGCAGGCATCGATGACAGCCTGGGCCAGCTCAATGGCACCCTCGCCGCCATAGCGCCAGTGCTCAGACAGGGCGCAGCGGACACCCTGCTCCGCACACAGCTTGCGCAGCAGCTCCACTTCGGCGTCGGTATCGGTATGGAACCGGTTGATGCAGACCACGGGGTTGATGCCGGACTTCTTGACGTTGTTCACATGGTGGAACAGGTTGCAGCAGCCCTTCTCCAGCAGCTCCAGGTTCTCTTCCGTGTACTCTGCGGGCAAGGGACGGCCGGGACGGACCTCGGGACCGCCGCCGTGCATCTTCAGGGCGCGGATGGTAGCCACCACTACGGAGACATGAGGCTTCAGGCCGGACAGGCGGCACTTGACGTTCCAGAACTTCTCAAAGCCGATGTCAGCAGCGAAGCCGGACTCGGTAACATGATAATCGAACAGCTTCAGGCCCAGACGGTCGCCGATGATGGAGCTCTGGCCGATGGCGATGTTGGCAAAGGGGCCTGCGTGCACCAGGCAGGGCTGATGCTCCACGGTGTAGCACAGGGTGGGATTGATGGTATTGCGCATCCAGGCGGTCATGGCGCCGGCAACTTCCAGATCCTCGGTGGTGACGGGGTTGCCCTGCTTGTCATAGGCCAGAACAATCTTGCCGATGCGGTCGCGCAGGTCGGGCAGGTCGCGGGCCACAGCCAGAATTGCCATCAGCTCGGAAGAAACGGCAATGTTGGTGCGGGTGGTCATGCGGTAGCCGTCCATCTTGCCCTCGCCCAGGCCGATTTCCATCTTGCGCAGGGCCTGGCAGCAGAAGTCCATGACGAAGTTCCATTCCACACGCTCAGGATCGATGTCCAGACGCTTCAAGCCGATGGAAGCCAGCTTCTCGTCGTCATAGTTGCGCTCGTGCTGCATACGGGCATTCAGAGCCACCATGCCCAGGTTGTGGGCGTTCATAATATCGTTGATATCGCCGGTCAGGCCCAGAGAGAATTCGGTCATGGGGATCAGCAGAGCATTACCGCCGCCGGCAGCGGTACCCTTGACGTTCATGGTGGGGCCGCCGGAGGGCTGACGCAGGCAGCCGCCCACATTCTTGCCCAGCTTGCCCAGACCCTCGATCAGGCCCAGGGACACAGTGGACTTGCCCTCGCCCAGAGGCGTGGGAGAGATGGCGGTGACCTCAATGTACTTGCCGTCGGGCTTATCCTTCAGGCGATTCATAATCTTAATAAAGTCCAGCTTCGGCGTCTTGCCATAGGGGATGATCTCATCCGGCAGCAGGCCCATCTTCTCCCGGAAATACTCCACCGGGGGCAGATTCTTTTCGGCCTCCTCCGCAATTTGCCAGTCTTTGTAATGACAGGATCAAGCATGGTAGGTTCCTCCTCATAAATAAATCATGCTGGGTTTTCATCTCATGTTTTGTACTGTCTGCATTATACCAGCAATCTGTCGGAAAGGTCAATAGTTTTTCTATCATTTTGTAGCATTTCAATACTTTTCTACCGAATGATGAATCCGCCTTGCGTTTCTGCCATCTTTTTTGGACAGAAGCAACAAGGCGGCAAAAGCAAGACGCTTATTTTGGTAATTTTGATAGCTCAGAGCCAGTTCCTTACAAAGATTTCCAGCGCGATGAAAATCAGAATGGCGCCGCCCAGGATGCCGGCTTTCCCCGCAATTCTGGTTCCCACCCGCTTTCCGATTTCCAGACCGGCCATGCAGATCACGAAAGTCACGGCCGCAATCATCAGCGCCGCCAGCATCGCCGCCAGCAAATCATAGTCTGCAATGGTAAACCCCACGGAGAGCGCGTCAATGGAAGTGGCCACGCCCTGCACCAGCAGCGCCGCCAAGCCCACACCCGGCTGATCCTGCAGCTCTTCTCCGCCGTGGATTCCATCCAGGAGCATCTTTCCTCCAATAAAGCCCAGCAATCCCAGGGCAATCCAGGGAATCAATTTTTCAAAGGCCCGAAAATACTGCACAATCGTGTGGATGCAGATCCAGCCGATCATGGGCATCACGGCCTGAAACAGGGCAAACACCAGGGCGATACCGCACATCCTCCGGGGCGGCATCTCCGGCTCTGTCTCTTATACACATCTGACGCTGCCGACGATATGCAGTGT
>CAMBCW010000039.1 GCA_945864925.1 uncultured Clostridia bacterium | reverse complement strand
GCTGTCCACCTTGCCGTCGTCGGCAAAGGACTGGGTGCCGGCCCAGGCATAGGCCATGACGTCGGACTGGACGGTGCCCAGCTGATAGTCGCCGGCGTCAATGCCCTGGATATTGGCCTTGGAGCCGTCGGTGGAAACGACCGTCACATCAATCCCGGCATTATTTTTAATGTACTGGCCCAGGACGCCGCCGAAGGCATAGTAGGTGCCGGTGGTGCCGCCGGTGCCCATGGTCATCTTGGAAGTCTTGGAGCCGCCGCAGGCGGTGGCCACGCAAGCCAGCAGCAGGACCAGCGCCAACAGCACAGCAAGTTTCTTTTTCATTCTGATTTCCTCCTCTAACACTTTAACGAAGTATCGGATGTTCGGATTATACAGGATATTCGTTCAATTTGCAAGTAAAAAATGAAAAAATATTTTTTCTAAAATTCAAAATTTCTGCATTTTTACCGGCACATCTAAAAATTAAGCGTTTAAAATGCAAGATATGACTTTTATCTTGCATTTTAACGTTCTTGTTTGTGCATACTGACAGTTATCCTCTCATTGGAAACGCGAAAAATTGGCAGTCCTTCCGCCAAACTGCTCATCCAGGTTCAGGCTCCGGATCATGGCCCGGCAGGAAGCGCCACGTTTCCGGTCCGTCTGTGCAATGGCGTCCTCTGTGCGCTGCTCAAACAGCGCGATCAAATCTCTCCTCTGTACAGAGTATCATGCTGTCCGGAAGGTTCTCTGCCTTGCAAAAAATCAAAATTCCCCTGTCAGGCATAGCCATAACAGGGGAATTTGCGTTTATTCCTTTCCTTCCGGTTTGGGGCCGGAGCGGGGACGGCGACGGCGACGGTGATAATTACCGGACTTGCTGCCATCTGCCTTGGGGGCAGCTTCTGCTTTGGGAGCGGGTGCCGCCTTGGCCTCGGCTTTGTTCTCTGCCTTGGGCTGCTTGGGTTGGCCCTGGAGACGAGGCTTCTCCTGCCGGGGTTTCTCTGCCTTGGGCTTCTGGCTCTTTTCCTCATTTTCCGGTTTAGCCGCAGTCTCCTGGGCCGGGACGGCAGGTTTTCTTCTCCTGCGCCGCCGGTTGGCAGGCTTGGCGCCCTCCGGCTTTTCCTCCTGCGGCGGTGCAGGCACTTCCTCCGGATCCCATGCCGGCTCCGGCATCACCGGCGGCATATCCCGGCCAGTGATAATCACCTCCGGCAGGGGCTCATCCGGCACTTCCTCCTCCTTTTTGACCGGGCGGGGCTTGGAGGAGATGGGGGCGATCTCTTTGGGGATAGGCGGGTCATTCTTCTTGGCCTTGCCGTTGCGCAGAACGCAGATATCACAATTGCGATAGCAATTGACCTGATCCGGCTGGTCCTCCATGCGCACCCGAACTGTCTGGCGCAGCAGGTTCACATCCACCACGGTCCCCCGGCCATCCACTGTATCCACAAAGGATTCATTTTTCGGGCTGGTTTTCAGCAAGTCCTCATAGGCCTCCTGCTCGTACTTCAGGCAGCACATAAGCCGGCCGCAGGTACCGGAGATTTTGGTGGGATTCAGGCTCAGATTCTGGGTCTTGGCCATTTTGATGGACACGGGCTGGAAATCATCCAGGAATTCCTTGCAGCAGAAGGGCCGACCGCAGATGCCCAGGCCGCCGACCATCTTGGCCTTGTCCCGGACGCCGATCTGCCGCAGCTCAATGCGGGTCCGGAACACGGAGGCCAGATTTTTCACCAGTTCCCGGAAATCCACCCGACCGTCAGCGGTGAAGAAAAAGATGATCTTGCTGCCATCGAAGGCGCACTCGGCGGACACCAGCTGCATATCCAGACCATGGGCCTGAATTCTCTGCTGGCAAACTTCATAGGCCTTTTTCTCTTTGAGTTCATTTTCCGCGTTGATTCGCTCGTCCTTTTCTGTGGCGATGCGCAGAACCTTCCGCAGGGGCGGCACAATTTCCCGGGTGGGCACCAAGTGGTTGCCGGCCGCGCAGTAGCCGAACTCATTGCCCCGGGCTGTGTCAATGATCACATGGTCGCCGGCCTGCAGTACCAGGTCACCGGGATCAAAAAAATAGACCTTGCTGTTGGAACGGAAGCGGATATCCGCCACCATGACGGAAGCAGGCTGTTCCTTTTCCGATACGGGCTGCTCCTCCGTTTCCGGCAGCAGCTCCTCAGGGATGGCGGTTTCCATGGAGTCCACGGTCTCCTGGGAAACATCGCCCAAAATTTCGTCTGTCATATGGTTCTCCTTTGCATTGAATCGGTCAAAACGGGATTATAGATTCACCGCCAGCCAGCCACAGATATGGCCTGCGCCGAGATTGGCAGTGCAATGCTCCATGGCCTGTTGAATCAAATTGGCCGCAACAGCCAGGGCAGGCGCAGTGCGATGCTGGCCCAGAGCAGTGGCCTCCGGCCCGCCGGGAAGTCCAGCCCGCACCAGCAGGGCGTCTGCCACCAGCTGTTTCCACTGGCTCAGGACCTCCAGCAGCTTATCCCGGGGCAGCTTCTCCATGGAGCACAGCAGCAGAGTCAGGCCATAGCGGTCGCCGGCCGCATACGCCTGGGCAAACTGCGTCGTCTGGGGCAGCTGCAGTTCTCCCTGCAGCAGATCCTTCGCCTGTCCCAGAAAGCCGCCGGCGCGGGACCACGCGGCCCGCACACTCTGGGCGTCCTTTTGGGGGAACTGCCTCTGCAGCCACGGCAGAGCTTCCCGCTCCCCCACCGGCTCCAGCCGCAGCTCGGCGCAGCGGCTGCGCACGGTTGGCAGCAGCTTTTCCGCATTGTCGGTCAGCAGCAGAAACACAACGTAGGCCGGCGGCTCTTCCATAAGCTTCAGCAGAGCGTTCTGGGCGCTGTCAGTCATATCCTGGGCTCTGGGGATGACATAAATCTTCCGCGGCCCCTCGTTGGGCCGGACGTAGGCGTCGGCCTGGAGCTGGCGAATCAGCTCCACGGAGACAGTCTTTTTTTCCGGCTCATCTATGGTAATCACATCGGGGTGGCATCCGTCCAGGGTTTTGCGGCAATCACTGCAGCATCCGCAGGGCGCATTTCTTTCACCGCACTCCATCGCAGCCGCCAAAATTCTGGCCAGAGTTCGCTTTCCGGAGCCGGCAGGCCCGCAAATCAGATAGCAATGGGCCATCTTCCCCGCAGAAAAGGATGCGGAAAGCCGCTGTTTCAGGTCACTATTTCCAAGAAACCCGGCAAATTCCAAAGAAAGCGCCCCCCTGCGCATACCACGCCATAATATGAATTATTATATCAAATTCATCGGCAATTGACAATGGATAATTGCAGGATTGCGCGGGATATTTGACAGGAGCGTCCGAAGTCAGTATACTGTATTTATTAAGCAAAGGAGGACTGCACCATGGAACGCGCTGCGGTTTATTTCACCGATTTTCGCATGGAGGGCAATCAGAACCACCAGACCAAACTCCGCCGGCTCATGAAAGCTGCCGGCATGGATCAGATTGATTTCAAAGATAAATATGTGGCCATCAAAATTCATTTCGGCGAGCTGGGCAATCTGGCCTTCCTCCGGCCCAATTTTGCCCGGTATGTTGCGGACTATGTGAAGGAGCTGGGCGGAAGACCCTTTTTGACGGACTGCAACACGCTCTATGTGGGTTCCCGGAAGAACGCCCTGGATCATCTGGACACGGCCAATCTCAACGGCTTCAATCCCATGTCCACCGGCTGCCAGATCCTCATCGCCGACGGCCTCAGGGGCACCGACGATGTGGAGGTGCCGGTCCGCGGCGGTGTCCTGTGCCAGACGGCCAAAATCGGGCGGGCCATTATGGACGCCGATATTGTCATCTCCCTGAACCACTTCAAAGGGCATGAATGCACCGGTTTCGGCGGCGCACTGAAGAACCTGGGTATGGGCTGCGGCTCCCGGGCCGGCAAAATGGAGATGCACTCCGCCGGAAAACCCTATGTCGATCAGGACCTGTGCATTGGCTGCCACGCCTGCGCCAGGATCTGCGCCCACGACGGCCCGCAATTTGATGAGAACGGCAAGGCCTGGATCGACCATGCCAAGTGCGCCGGCTGCGGACGCTGTATCGGCGCGTGTCCCAAGGACGCTGTCCACCCGGCTCACGACGAGACCTTCTCCAACCTCAACCGGAAAATTGCCGAATACGCCAAGGCCGTGGTGGACGGCCGGCCCAATTTCCATATCAACATTGTTAACCAGGTATCCCCCAACTGCGACTGCCACGGGGAAAACGACGCCGCCATCGTCCCCGATGTGGGCATGTTCGCCTCCTTTGATCCCGTGGCCATCGACGTGGCCTGCGCCGACGCCGTCAACCGGCAGCCCGTGAACCCCATGAGCATTCTGGCCGAACGGGCCGGCGTTCCCGATCGCTTTACCGGAACCCATCCCACCACCAACTGGCGCACCGGACCGGAACACGGTCAGGAAATCGGCCTGGGCGTCATGGATTATCATTTGATCACAGTGTGAGGTATCCCATGGAAAAGATTGCAAGTTTTACCATTGATCATCTGCGGCTGCAGCCCGGCGTCTACGTCTCCCGAGTGGATCAGATCGGCGCCGAAACCATCACAACCTTCGATCTGCGCATGACCCGCCCCAATGAAGAGCCGGTCATGAACACGGCGGAGGTCCACACCATTGAACACCTGGGCGCCACCTTCCTGCGCAACCATCCCCAGTGGAAGAACCGGACCATCTATTTTGGCCCCATGGGCTGCCGGACGGGCTTCTACCTGCTGTTGGCCGGGAAACTGGAAAGCCGGGACATCGTCCCTCTGCTGGTGGAGATGTTCCAGTTTATCCGGGACTTCCAGGGCGACGTCCCCGGCGCCTCTGCCCGGGACTGCGGCAACTATCTGGATATGAACCTGCCCATGGCGCGGTATCTGGCCCGGCGGTATCTGGAGCAGGTGCTGTGCGGCATCACCCAGGACCGGCTGGTTTATCCCGAATAACGGAGGAGGATTCTTATGAATATCATCGGTATCATCGGCGCCATGGCTTTGGAAGTGGAGACACTGAAAGCACACATGTCCAACGTCCGCGTGGAAAGCCGCACGGGTATGAACTTTTTCCGCGGCACGCTGCACAGCACCGAGGTTGTGGTGGTGCAGAGCGGCGTAGGCAAGGTCAACGCCGCCCTCTGCGTGCAAATTCTGGTGGATCTCTACCAGGTGACCCACGTCATCAACACCGGCATCGCCGGCTCCCTGGACGCAGCTCTGGATATCTGCGACATCGCCATTTCCGACGACTTGGCCTACCACGATTTCCATGTGGGGCCCTTCGGCTATCCCTGGGGCCAGGTGCCGGGTATGGACGTGCTGGCCTTCCCGGCGGACGCCCGCATGGCCGGCCTGGCAGAGGAGCTGTGCCGGGCCCAGGGTGTGGGCTGCAAGCGGGGCCGCATTGTCTCCGGCGATCAGTTCATTGCCGAAGCCGCTGAAAAGGAGGCCATTCTGGCCCATGTGGGTGGAATCTGCACAGAAATGGAAGGCGCGGCCATCGCCCACGCCGCCTACCGCAACGGCATTCCCTTCCTGGTGATCCGCGCCATCTCCGACAAGGCCGACCACACAGCGGAGATGGACTATCCCACCTTCGAGCGTCTGGCCGCTGAGCGCTCCGCCAAACTGGTGGAGGCCCTGGTGCAGGAGATCTGACAAAACTGTCCGGCGGGGGCAAGCCCCCGCCCTACATTTTTTAATATGTTTTGAGGTTATGAAATGGATCTTCCCAAACGAAAACACCCGCGGCTCAAATGCTATGACTACAGTCAAAACGGCTCTTACTTTGTAACCATTCAGACCAAGCCGGCTTGTCCGAGCCTATCCACCGTAGGGCGGGGGCTTGCCCCCGCCGCCCTCATGTTGTCTGCTCATGGAAAAATTGTGGAAGATCAGCTTCTAGCCTTGGAAATCCGTTTTCCGAATGTCAAAATCGACCACTATGTTATCATGCCCAACCATATCCATGCGATTTTGACTTTGACTGATACGGCGGGGGCAAGCCCCCGCCCTACGCTCTCTGCTGTTGTCGGCGCATGGAAATCTTTGGCTACCCGCCTTTGTAACCAACGGGATCAAACGCCGGGGCGCGCAATTTTTCAGGCTTCTTTTTATGAGCGGGTACTCCGTAATGAAGCAGGTTATTTGGCTGCCTGCAAATACATGGAGGAAAATCCCGCTAAATGGCTGGAAAGCGGAAAAGAGCCGGACTTTCGTGTCTGATCAGTACTTCGTTCCAGTCCGGCCAGGGCGATCCCCGCCCTACCCATCATGCAAAACCCCCGGGCGTCTTGAGGACGTCCGGGGGTCGGTCTATTGGGGGGAAATGGATTAATACATACCGCCGCCGGCACCGTTGGCAGCTGCCGCCATGGCGGCATCCGCAGCGGGATCGGGCTTGTCGGCCACCAGGGACTCGGTGGTCAGGACGCAGGCCGCGATGGAAGCAGCGTTCTCCAGAGCGGAGCGGGTCACCTTGGTGGGATCCACGATGCCGTTCTCAATCATGTCGCAGTAGGTCTCGCTGTAGGCGTTATAGCCGAAGCCAACCTTCTCGCTGGAGCGGATCTTATCATAGACGATGGAGCCATCCACACCGGCGTTCTCCGCGATCTGGCGGACAGGCGCCTGCAGGGCCTTGGCAATGATCTGCGCACCGGTCTTTTCGTCGCCGGACAGCTTGGCAATCAGGCTCTCCACAGCGGGAATGGCGTTGACATAGGCCGTGCCGCCGCCGGCCACGATGCCCTCTTCCACGGCAGCACGGGTGGCGTTCAGAGCATCCTCCACACGCAGCTTCTGCTCCTTCATGGCAACCTCGGTCTGGGCGCCCACGCGGATGACGGCGACGCCGCCGGACAGCTTGGCCAGCCGCTCCTGGAGCTTCTCTTTGTCATAATCGGAGGTGGTCACAGCCAGCGTAGCCTTGATCTCATGGACACGGTCGGCAATGGCAGCGGGATCGCCGCAGCCGTCGATGATGACGGTGTTGTCCTTGCTGACCTTGATCTGACGGGCACGGCCCAGGTCGCTGAGCTGGACATCCTGCAGATCCATGTTCAGTTCGCTGGAGATGACAGTGCCGCCGGTGAGCACGGCGATATCCTTCAGCATTTCCTTGCGGCGGTCGCCGAAGCCGGGGGCCTTGACGCAGACGCAGGTGAAGTTGCCGCGCAGGCGGTTGACCAGCAGGGTGCTCAGAGCGTCGCCTTCCACATCTTCCGCAATGATGAAGGGCTTCTTGCCGGCCTTGATCAGCTGCTCCAGGATGGGCAGGATCTCCTGGATGGAGGAAATCTTCTTGTCGGTGATCAGGATATAGGGATCATCCACAACGGCTTCCATCTTCTCCGTGTCCGTGACCATGTAGGGGGAGATATAGCCGCGGTCGAACTGCATGCCTTCCACCACTTCCAGGCCGGTTTCTGCGGTCTTGGACTCTTCGATGGTGATGACGCCGTTGGAGGTAACCTTCTCCATAGCCTCGGCAATCAGCTTGCCGACGGACTCGTCGCTGGAGGACACGGCGCCGACTCTGGCGATATCGTCGGAGCCCTTGACGGCCTCAGAGTTGGCCTTGATGGCATCCACAGCCGTGGCGACAGCCTTCTCAATGCCCTTGCGCATGACCATGGGGTTGGCACCGGCGGTCACGTTCTTCAGGCCTTCATGGATAATCGCCTGCGCCAGGACAGTGGCGGTGGTGGTACCGTCGCCGGCGGCGTCGTTGGTCTTGGTGGCAACCTCACGAACCAGCTGGGCGCCCATGTTCTCAAAAGCGTCTTCCAGCTCCACATCCTTGGCGATGGTCACGCCGTCATTGGTGACCAGGGGCGTGCCGTACTTCTTGCCCAGCACCACGTTGCGGCCCTTGGGGCCCAGGGTGACCTTGACGGTGTTGGCCAGCTGGTCAATACCGGACTGCAGCGCCTTGCGGGCGTCTTCTCCGTAAACAATCTGTTTTGCCATAATTCAAAATCTCCTTTAGATGTTACTACAGATGCAAAAATTACTCAACCACAGCCAGAATGTCGCCAACCTTGACGATGCTGTATTCCTGACCGTCCAGCTTCAGCTCCTGACCGGCGTACTTACCGACTACAACCTTGTCGCCGGCCTTGACGGTCATGGGATGCTCCTCCGTGCCGGGGCCCACAGTGACAACCTCAGACACGATGGATTTTTCCTTGGTGGCGGTGGCCAGGATAATGCCGGATGCGGTGGTTTCTTCCTCCATCACGGACTTGACCAGAACATTGTCGCCCAGAGGGATGAGTTTCATAATTAAGTTCCTCCTAAAAAAGATGTATTTAGACGGGCTTTCGCCCACGTTCTACTTGGTTTTAGCACTCTTTTTGTCTGAGTGCTAACATGGTATATAATAGACCAGCCAGCGCGATTGTTCAAGTGGTTAAATGTAACAAATTCGTGAATTTTTTCAGGAACTCCGTTGTTTCACTTACACTTCCCCGGAATATCTGATAATTTCATCGAATTGCTCCGATTTCCTCTGATTTTCTCGTTTTTGACCGGTACTGCAGTCCACAGGGATAGAAGAAGCGGAGCTTATGGGAGGAAATCCGGAACGTAACCTCCCGGCTGTGGAGCGCCTCTCCGTCCAGATTCACCACACTGTCCTCGCCGCAGGTCACCGTCACCTGCTCCGTCCGGAAATGGGTGATCAGTTCCGGGAGGGCGGCATACTGGCCTTTCTGATATTCTCCAATGACCATCGCCACCTGGAACAGATTGACCGGCTTGACCAGCAGCACCTCCAGCAAGCCGTCATCCGGCTCCGCCTCCGGGCAGGGATTGAAGCTGCCGCCATACCACCGGCCATTGCAGACGCACAGCAGGGTCTGGTCCCCCTCAATGGTCTGTCCGTTCAATCGAATCACATAGGGCTTGTGGATCCCCTTGCAGAGATTTACCACCGTGGAAATGTAATAGGCGCCTTTGCCGGACACCAGAGGCAGCCGGCGGTACTGGCCAATTGCCGTGCCGATGCGGGCATCCAGCCCCATGGAGCAGACGTTGGCCGCATAGCAGATCTGGTCCCCGGACTGGCATTCCACCAGATCCAGCAACGCCTCCTGGCTGTCCAGCAGCCGTTCCAATTCCCGGAATGCCTCGGGATGGCTGAACAGCTTCACAAAATCATTGCCGGAACCTGTGGGATAGTGGGTAATGGCAACGTTGGCATAGCCCGCCGCGCCATTGACCACTTCGTTGAGCGTTCCATCTCCGCCGCAGGCATACAGACGCAGCTCCTCTCCGGTCTGCGCGGCCTCCCGGGCCAGCCGTCTGCAGTCTCCGGGGCCTTTGGAAATCTGCACTTCCCAGTCCAGTCCCCGGCTGCCCAAGACCTCCCGGGCCGCCGTTTTGATCTGCACCGTCCGGTCGCATTTGCCGGCGGCAGGATTCACAATAAAAATATGTTTCATTTGAAGGAACCTCCACATAGCTTTCCCCGGAGGGAGCCTTATCATTGATAGTACATATACACGTTGCACTGCAGGCAGCCATTGTAAAGCTTGCGCTTCTTGGTCGCCTGACGCCCGAAGTAGTGCTCAAATTCCGGTTCGGAGGAAATGATATACTTTTTCCATCCATCGGCAAATTTCAGATGACGGCCCAGCTGTTGATACAGCCGCTGGGCGCTGCGCTGCTCCAGCATCCGCTCGCCATAGGGCGGATTACAGACAATCAGGCCCTGATCGCAGGGCAGTGGCAGCTTGGTGGCGTCCCCCTCCCGGAATTCGATCTGCTTGGCCACGCCGGCCTTGCGGGCATTGGAGCGGGCAATCTCCAGGCTGTCCGGGTCGATGTCCGTGCCCAGAATGCGATATTCTCCCCGGAATTCCAGGTCCTTGGCCTCCTCCCGGGCCTGGGTCCAGATCTCCTTGGGCACTGTCTCCCACCGCTCGGCGCCAAAGCTGCGGCCCAGGCCAGGTGCCCGGTTCAGGGCCGTCAAGGCCGCTTCGATGCAGATGGTGCCGCTGCCGCAGAAGGGATCCCAGAAGAAGTCTTTGCCCCGGTAGCGGGCCAGATTCACCATGGCGGCAGCCATGGTCTCATGGAGGGGCGCGTCGTTGCCCACAGCCCGGTAGCCCCGCTTGTGCAGGCTGGCGCCGGAGGTATCCAGGAACACCTCGCACAGATCCTTCATGATGGAAAAGCGGATTTGATAGACCGCACCGGTTTCCGGCAGCCAGCTCAGGCCATACTTGGACCCCAGCCTGTCCACCGCAGCCTTTTTCACAATGGACTGGCAGTCAGGCACGGAGTGCAGCTGACTGTCCAGGCTGTAGCCCTTGACCGGGAACTGGCCGTCCTTGGGAATCAGGTCCTCCAGGGGCAGCGCCTTGACGCCCTGATACAGCGCTTCAAAGGTCCGGGCCGGGAAGCGGCCCAGCAGAATCATCACCCGCTCCCCCATCCGCAGCCGGAGATTGGCCTTGGCCATGGCGTCGAGGCCACCGGTGAAAAACGCCCGGCGGTCCTCCACCCGGACGTTCTCCAGCTTCATGCGCCGCAGCTCATCGCCCACCAGGCCCTCCAGGCCAAACAGGCAGGGAACGGCAAACGTAAAATTCGTATTCATAATGGCTCCATTTCCATGAAATTGTAGTATTCTCGTGTCATTATATTCGATATAAATAGAAATAGCAACAAGAAATCGGAAAAACCCCTGGTTTTTTGGGAAGAGTCTGATATAATAAAGAGAAATCGGTTTTGGTTTTTCAAGGAGGTCTTTCTATGTCCGCATCCGCCGGCCGGGACATGGGTTCCGGCAGCGTGAAAAAGCTGCTGCTGCAGCTGACACTGCCCGCTGTTCTTGGGCAGGTGGTCAACCTGCTCTATAACATCGTGGACCGGATTTATATCGGTCACATTCCCGAAATCGGCGCGTCGGCCCTCACCGGCGTGGGTCTGTTCGCCCCGCTTTTGATGCTGCTGACGGCCTTTGCCATGATGATGGGCTCCGGCGGCGCTCCTCTGGCGGCCATCTCCATGGGCAAGAACGACCGCGAGCATGCCGAGCGCATCATGGGGAACTGCCTGACTGTACTGCTGATTTTTGCCGTGGTGCTGACCATCGCTTTCTATCAGCTGGCTCCGACTCTGCTGCGGCTGTTCGGCGGCAGCGATGCAACGCTGCCCTATGCCGTGGAATACAGCCGGATCTATATTCTGGGCGCTGTATTTGTCCTGCTGGTCATGGGCATGAACCCCTTCATCACCACCCAGGGCTTCGCCCGGATCAGCATGCTGACCACGGTCATCGGCGCAGTGATCAACATTGTGCTGGACCCCATTTTTATTTTTGCCCTGGACATGGGTGTGGCCGGCGCAGCGACGGCCACCGTTCTGAGTCAGGCGGTCAGCGCCCTGTGGATCCTGCGTTTTCTTTCCGGCAAAAAGACCGTTTTGCGGCTGCGTCTGTCCAATCTGCGGCTGCGGGCCAAAGTCATTCTGCCCTGCTTCGGTCTCGGTGCCTCCACCTTTGTGATGCTCTCCACGGAGAGCATCCTGTCCATCAGCTTCACATCCAGCCTGTCCCGCTACGGCGGCGACGTGGCCGTGGGCGCCATGACCATTCTCACCAGTCTCAACCAACTGATTTCCATGCCCCTGGCCGGCATCTGCCAGGGCGGTCAGCCCATTATCAGCTACAACTTCGGTGCCGGCAAACCGGAGCGGGTAAAGGAAGCTTTTTTCACCCAGTTTGCCGTCTGCGTGGGTTACAGCACGCTGTTCTGGGTGGCCCTGATGCTGGCGCCCCGGTTCTTCGCGGGAATCTTCACCTCCAATGCCGCCCTGGCAGACTACACCGCCTGGGCCATCCGGATCTTCCTGGCCTGCGCCTTTACCATCGGCTTTCAAAGCGCCTGCCAGCAGAGCTTCATGGCCCTGGGCCAGGCCAAGATCAGCCTGCTCATGGCCTGCCTGCGGAAAATCATCCTGTTGATTCCCTTAATTTTCATTCTACCCAATTTCTTTGCCGACAAGACCTTTGCCGTATTCCTGGCTGAGCCGGTCAGCGACGTGCTGGCTGCCGCCGTCACCACCGCCGCTTTTCTGCTGAACTTCAACAAAATTCTGAAAAAGGGGCCGCCCCACGCGTAAACAAACATCCTTCCGCTGTCATTGCGAGGCCCCACAATGATATGCGTTTTCGGCAACATAAAACCCTGCATCTTGCGATGCAGGGTTTTTGACACATTGTTTAGGCCTTGCCGGCGCAGCCCAGGACGTCCACCAGCTTGTGGCGAACCAGTTCCTTGATGTTGGCACGGGCGGGCTTCAGGTACTCGCGGGGGTCGAACTTGTCGGGATGCTCGTTGAAGAACTGACGGATGGTGCCGGTCATGGCCAGACGCAGATCGGAGTCAATGTTGATCTTGCAGACGGACAGCTCGGCAGCATGGCGCAGCTGCTCCTCGGGGATGCCGACGGCGTCGGGCATCTTGCCGCCGTTCTCGTTGATCATCTTCACATAGTTCTGAGGCACGGAGGAGGAGCCGTGGAGCACGATGGGGAAGCCAGGCAGACGCTTGGAGACCTCTTCCAGCACGTCGAAACGCAGGGGAGGCGGCACCAGGATGCCCTTTTCGTTGCGGGTGCACTGGGCAGCGGTGAACTTATAAGCGCCGTGGCTGGTGCCGATGGCGATGGCCAGGGAGTCGCAGCCGGTCTTGGTCACAAACTCCTCAACCTCTTCGGGGCGGGTGTAGGAAGCGGCATGGGCGGCAACCTTCACGTCATCCTCGATGCCGGCCAGGGTGCCCAGCTCAGCCTCGACCACGACGCCGTGGTCATGGGCATACTCGACAACCTTCTTGGTGATCTCAATGTTCTCTTCGAAGGGCTTGGAAGAGGCGTCGATCATGACGGAGGTAAAGCCGCCGTCGATGCAGGCCTTGCAGGTCTCAAAATCGGGGCCGTGATCCAGATGCAGGGCGATGGGGATGTCGGGGCACTCAATAACAGCGGCCTCCACCAGCTTCACCAGATAGGTGTGGTTGGCATAGGCGCGGGCGCCCTTGGACACCTGCAAAATAACGGGGGCATGCTCCTCGCGGCAGGCTTCGGTGATGCCCTGCACAATTTCCATGTTGTTGACATTGAAAGCGCCGACAGCGTAGCCGCCGTTGTAAGCCTTCTCGAACATTTCCTTAGAAGTAACCAGAGGCATGGGAAACAACTCCTTTTGTTCATAATTTCTGAAACTATCTTACCAAATGCCCCAAAAAATTGCAATAGACGAAGTTTACAAGATGCGGAATTTGTGATATATTGTATTTGTTGAGATTTAGGCTTTGTCCCATAAATTCGTCGAACAAACCAAACCATGGTTATAATTTTTGGAGGTAATTGCTATGAACACACCTTTGAAGGGCGCAGCCATCATCGGCCAGTCCGGCGGACCCTCTTCCGTCATCAACGCCAGCGCCTACGGCGTCATCAAGACCGCTCTGGAGTCCGAGTACATCACCAAGGTGTACGGTGCCAACCACGGCATCAAGGGCGTCCTCAACGACCGTCTGATGGTCATGGACGAGGAAGATCCCGCTGAACTGGAGCGTCTGCTGTACACGCCCTCTTCTGCTCTGGGCTCCTGCCGCTACAAGATTGCCGATCCCGACGTGGACGACACCGACTACAAGCGTATCCTGGAAATCTTCCAGAAGTACGACGTCCGCTACTTCTTCTACAACGGCGGCAACGACTCCATGGATACCTGCAACAAGATCTCCAAGTACATGGCCAAGGTTGGCTATGACTGCCGCGTCATCGGCGTGCCCAAGACCATCGACAACGACCTGTTCGGCACCGACCACTGCCCCGGCTTCGCCTCTGCTGCCAAGTATATCGCCACCTCCATCATGGAAGTCTCCCGGGACTGCCATGTCTATGACACCGGCATGGTCACCATCATCGAGTGCATGGGCCGTCACGCCGGCTGGCTGACCGCCGCCGCTGAACTGGCCAACACCATGGGCGACGGCCCCGACTTCATCTATGTTCCCGAAGTGGACTTCGACATGGATCAGTTCGTCACCGATGTGACCGAGCGCTACGCCCAGAACAAGAACTGCATCGTCGCCGTCTCCGAGGGCATCCACTACGCCGACGGCCGCTTCGTCTCCGAGGCTGAGACCTCCGCCACCGACGGCTTCGGCCATGCCCAGCTGGGCGGTCTGGCCGCCAAGCTGGCCAGCATCATCAAGGCCAAGACCGGCGCCAAGGTCCGCGGCATTGAGCTGAGCCTGCTGCAGCGCTGCGCCGCCCACTGCGCCTCCGGCACCGACATCCAGGAGAGCTTCTCCGCCGGCAAGGCCGCCGTGGAAGCCGCTCTGGCTGGCGAGACCGACAAGATGGTGGGCTTCGAGTGCGACCGCACCAACGGCTATACCTGCAAGACCAAGCTGTTTGAGCTGAGCAAGGTCGCCAACTTCGAGCAGAAGCTGCCCGTAGCGTGGATCAATGCCGAGCACAACGGCGTGACCCAGGACTTCGTCAACTACTGCCTGCCTCTGATCCAGGGTGAAACTCCCATGGTCAAGGAGAACGGCCTGCCCCGCTTCTGCCATCTGAAGAAGGTTTTTGCGGAGTAATTCCGGTTTTGCAACCGCAGAGAATCTCAAAACGTGCAGGCTGCAGCCTGCCCGTTTCAGGCTGTCGAAAAACCCTCTGCTGAAAGAAACAGAACCAGGGTCCAATCTGGT
>CAMBCW010000038.1 GCA_945864925.1 uncultured Clostridia bacterium | reverse complement strand
TTAAAGTTCGAAAAACCGCACCCAGCGGGGCGAAAAGACTTTTTCGACACGCTGGAGGGATGTCTCACTCATGTGAGACATCCCTGTTTTTGCTGTTACAGCCGCCGTTCCATGCGGTCGAAGGTGTGGATCCAGTCGGCTTTGAAATAGTAGATCAGGAAAATGACGGAGCTGAGGCCCCAGGTCAGGGGGTAGGCGGAGAACACCACCAGGATGTTGGGGATCAGCTGGACCATGACGGTGATGTAGCTGACCCGGATCACGCACCAGCACAGCAGCATGACGGTCATGGGCACCGTGGCCTTGCCGGCGCCCCGGAAGATTCCGGCCATGCAGTGGCTCAGGGCCAGCAGGCAGTAGAACAACGCCTCGGCGTGGGCCTGGCGGGCGCCGTAGACCACCACGGATTCGTCGCCGCCGAACAGGGCGATGAGGTAGGGCGCCCCCAGATAGATGGCCACGCCCATGAGCTCCGCCAAAGTCACGGAGCAGATGACGCCGAAGCGGGCGCCCCGGCGGACCCGGTCATACTGCCGGGCGCCCAGGTTCTGACCCACGAAGGTGGCCAGGCCCATGGCGAAGCAGGTCACGGGCAGGAAGGCGAAGCCCTCCACCTTGGCATAGGAGCCGCAGCCGGCCATGGCGTCGGAGCCGAAGGCGTTGATGTTGGCCTGCACCACCACGTTGGCCAGGCCGATGACGGAATTCTGAATGCCGGAGGGCAGGCCGAAGCGGATGATCTGCTTCAGGGTGGGCAGGTGGAGCCGCACCTGCCGCAGATTCACCCGGTAGACCTCCTGCACCCGGGTCAGCCGCCGGATGCACAGCAGGGCGGAGACGGCCTGGGAGATCACCGTGGCCCCCGCCGCCGCGGCCACGCCCCAGTGGAACACGGCCACAAACAGCAGGTCCAGGAGCACGTTGACGAAGGACGAGAGAATCAGATAGTACAGGGGGTGGCGGCTGTCGCCCACGCTCTGGAGGATGCCCATGGAGATGTTGTAGAGGAACACCGCCAGGACCCCCAGGAAATAGGTGCGGAAATAGGAGATGGAGTTGGGCAGCACGTCGGACGGTGTCCCCATCCACCGCAGAATCTGGGGCGTCAGGGCCACACCCACGGCCGTCAGCACCACGCCGCCCACCAGGCCGAAGGCCAGGCCCGTGTGGACGGCCAGCTGGAGGTTTTTCTCGTCCCGGGCGCCGTAGAACTTGGCGATGAGGACGCCGGCGCCCAAAGCCGTGCCCTGGAGCAGGCCGATGAGCATGAAGATCAGGTTGGCCGAGGAGCTGACCGCCGCCAGGGCCTGCTTGCCGATGAAATTGCCCACAATCAGGGTGTCGGCGGTGTTGTACAGCTGCTGGAACAGGTTCCCCAGGAAAATGGGGATGGCAAAGGAAATCAGTCCCTTCCAGATGGGTCCCTCCAGCATGGACTGCTGGGGGCGGGATAAGCGAGGCATGGGAAGTCACTCCTGTTATTTCTATTCTTTTCCTGCTTATTATACCGATTGTTTCGAAAAACGTCAAGGCGGCGGGCCGAGCGGTTGCGCCTGCTGCGGTTTTGTGATACGATAACCCATTACACAGGAAGGGAAGCGCACCCATGGAACGGACTCTGCCCCGGCGGAAGATTCTCCGCTATTGCCTGGCCGACATTGCCAAGGGACTTTTCAACGGCATGATCGGCAACTATCTGCTCTATTTCTTCCAGCCCACGGTCAAAAGCGGCCTGCCGGCCCTGCTGCCCCAGGGCCGGCTCTTCGGCTTTCTCACCGTCATGGCCCTGGTCACCGGCCTGGGCAAGATCGTGGACGCCGTGACGGACCCCCTGGTGGCCGGCCTGTCGGACAAGTGCACCCACCCGGACGGCAGGCGGATGCCCTTTTTGCGCTGGGCCGCCGTCCCCTACGCCCTGTCGGTGCTGCTGATCTTCTACGCCCCCTTTGAAACCGGCTCCGCGGCCAACGCTGTGTGGGTGGGCGCGTTCCTGGTGGCCTACTACGCCGCCTATACGTTCTTCTTCATCCCCCGCAACGCCCTGGTGCCGGAGATCATCCCGGATTCCAAGGCCCGGGTGGGCTACTATGGCATCAGCACGGCCTTCTTCATGGGCTCCAGCTCCTTTATGTACGCGGCCACCCTGTTTGTCAATCTGCTGAAGGGAGCGGGCCTCTCCCCTCTGTGGGCCTGGCGGGCCGTGTTCACCGGTTTTGCCGCCATCGGCCTGACCTGCGTGCTTCTCAGCGCCACGGCCTTCCGGGAGAAGGACTATGTCCGCGGCAGCGCCAAGCCCACGGAGGGCCTCCTGCGGGCCTGCCGCACGGTGCTGCAGAACCGGAATTTTGTCTGCTTCACCCTGGGGGACCTGTTCAGCTATGTCTCCATGGCCTTCTTCCAGACGGCCATGCTGTATTACATCACCTTGCTGCTGAACGTCCCCGAGTCCCAGTCCTTCCTGGTCATGCTGGCGGCCATCGCCGTGGCCCTGTGCCTGTTCCCCTTCGTGGTGTCCTTCAGCCGCCGCCACGGCAAAAAGCCCCTGCTGGTGGCGGCCAGCGTGGTTTTCACGGCGGTGTTCGCGCTGATCTACGTCGGCGACCGGATCGCCGCCCTGGCCGCCGGACATACGCTGTGGCTGGGCCTGGCCATGGGCCTGGTGGTGGCCTTCCCCTTCGCCGCCATCAACATCCTGCCCCAGTCGGTGCTGTCGGACATCATCCAGCAGGACAGCCTGGAGCACGGCGTCAACCGGGAGGGCTTCTTCTCCGCCGCCAAGACCTTCCTGGAGAAAATCGCCTCGGCCCTGGCCATGGTGGTGGTGTCCAGCGTGCTGGCCGTGGGTGCCGCCCAGGGGGAGTCTGTGGGCCTGGCGGGCGTGAAGCTGACGGGCATTTACGCCGGCGTGTTCAGCCTCCTGTCCCTGGTTTTCTTTACGCGCTACAATGAGAAAAAAGTCACGGCCTGCATCGAAGCACGCAGCGGGAGGAGAGAGCCATGAAAGAGAAACGAATCCTGGCGGAGGAATCCCGGCGGAAAAACGTCCCGCCGGCGGTCAACGAAGCCTACGCCAAAACCCTGGGAGAGCTGGTGGGCTGCAAAACGGTGTTCACCGCCGACGGCACCAACCAGGGGGAATATGACCGGTTCTACGCCATCGTAGCCCGGGCCTTCCCCCGCCTCACAGCCCGGGCCCAGCGGCTGCAGTTCGGCGGCGGCTGCTTCTTCTACGTCCTGCGGGGGAAGAACGCCGTCAAGAACGTCCTGCTCATGTCCCACCACGACGTGGTGGACGGCGGCGACGGCTGGCAGACCGACCCCTTTACGCCGGTGGTCCGGGACGGCGCCCTCTATGGCCGCGGGACCATCGACACCAAAACGCCCCTGTTCGCCCAGCTGCAGGCCTGCGAGGAGCTGCTGGCGGAGGGCTGCGACTTGGAGGGTCTGAACCTCTACATCGGATCGTCCCACAACGAGGAGGTCTGCGGCGACGGCATGGTTCTGGCCACGGACTATTTCCGGGAGAACGGCGTGTATTTCGACACCGTCCTGGACGAGGGCGGCGCCATCACCACGGGGATGGTCCCCGGCTTCCGGGGGAAGAGCGCCATGGTGGCGGTCCACGAAAAGAGCCGGCACCTCTACCGCTGCACAGCCAGACAGCAGGCCAAGGGCCACGGGGGCCTGAACCCCACCACGGACAACGCCCTGTCCCGCATGAGCGCGTTCATAGCCGAGGTGAACCGCAGGAAGCTCTGCAAGGGCCGCTTCTATCCCGAGGTGCGGGCCACCTTTACGGCCCACGCCCCCTATATGGATTTCCCCATGAAGCTGCTGTTCGGCCATTTCGGCCTGTTCGCGCCGCTGATCAAGAGGATCATGCTGGGCATTCCCCAGGCCCGGGCCATGCTGTCCACGGAGATCTCCTTCACCACCTGCTTCGCCGGCTCCCGGGACAACCCCCAGGTCCGGGCCAGGGAGGCGGAGGCCACCCTGTTCCTGCACTGCGTGCGGGAGGACGACCTCTGTGCCTGCCTGGAGAAGCTCCGGGCCATAGGCAAACAATACGGCGTGGAGATCGAGGAAGTCCTGCGGGACTACTGCGAGCCTACGGATTTCACCGGCCGGCCCTACCGGGTGCTGGAGTCGGTGCTGCACGAGAACTTCCCGGACGTGGTGGTGGCGCCGTTCCTCCTGACCGCCGGCACCGACGCCCGCCGCTTCACCGGTCTGGCCGGCAGCATCCTGCGCTTCGCGCCCATTGACCTGGACAAGGCCCAGTTCGCCTCCATCCATGGGGCCAACGAGCATATCAAGGTGGAAAACATCGGCCAATGCGTCTGTTTTTACAAGGATTTCATCCAAAAAATATAGGAGATGGTTTCATGAGCAAGATCATCAACGAGCCTAAGCACAAAAACGGGATTCTCCAGGCCATCCGGGCCCAGCTGGAGCACCGGGCCTTCTGGCTGTATCTGCTGTGCGATGAAGGGCAGAAGCGGGGCCTGGACCCCAGGGACTTCGGCAGCGCCGCCGTGAGACGCTGCGGCCTGTCCCAGGGCGCCGACCTGGTGAAAAAGGGGAACACCGACAGCCTCAAGGGGCTGAAGAAAACCCTGTTCACCAAGGCCGCCCAGCTGGTATTCGAGATGGACGTGCTGGAGAGCACCGACGACAAGCTGTCCATCGACTTCCACTACTGCCCCCTGGTGAAGGCCTGGCAGAAAGCGGGCTGCTCCGACGAGGAGATCGCCATGCTCTGCGACATCGCCATGTGCGGCGACCACGGCATTGGGGAATGCTACGGCAGCGTCCTGGACCTGCCCAAATGCATCGCCAAGGGCGACGACGTGTGCTCCCTGCGGTATCATAAAAAGGCCTGACGGGCGGCGCTTCCCCTTGCAGACAGAAAATCCTGCCGAAATCCGGCAGGATTTTTTCTGCACCACGCACTGTCATTGCTATAAAACAGCAGCAGACAGTCGGGCGCGATGACCCGGCGCGCCGTTTGGCAGTTGGTGAAGGAATGCAGCCGCCTGGGTCGCCCGATCAGTCCCGAAGGGGCGCTTCAGCTTTTCTTCGCGCGAAGATTGATGTGGCGGGGATAGCTTACGCTGCCGTAGTCTTTGTCCTGGCGGGTCTGGCCGAGCTTCTCCTCCTGCCCCAGCGCCACCAGACGGTGATAGATCCTGATCCATGCGCAGTCGTTTTCGGGATTGACCTCGCACTTGCCGTTCCGCTGGCCGCCGCACGGGCCGTTGATCAGACTCTTGGCGCATTGGGTCACGGGGCAGATGCCGCCGGTGGAGCCGAGCACGCAGTCGCCGCACATGCGGCAGTATTCGTTGAACATGCCCACGCGCTCCACCTGGCCCAGGAACATGGTGTTGTTGGCAGGATAGACGGGAAGGAGCAGATTGTCCGCCACGGTCTGCGTTCCGTCGCCGCAGGCCAGGCAGACCACGGCCTGGGCACCGGAGTCCCGCAGGGCCTTGGTGTCCTTCTTGACCAGCAGCTTGTGGCAGCACTCATCGGGCAGAACGGTGCCAACCACCTCCATGCCATGCTCCTCCAGAAGGGTTTTCATCGCCCGAATCTCCGGCTCTCCGCCGGTCTGGCAGGCGGAGGCGCAGCTGCCGCAGCCGACGATGGCGACTTTCGTGACGCCCTCCAGCATGGCGAGCAGCTCTTCGATGGGCTTTTTCTGGGTAATGATCATTGCTTCTTCTCCTTGCTCGTTCATCAGCTGCGGGACAGCCTCATCGGAGACTGTCCCGATCCCTGTTGGCGTGATTGCTGCCGCATCAAGCCTTTACCCAGCGCACAACGGGCGTTCTGGTGGCGCGGACCTCGTCGGGACGGCCGATCTGCGCGTTGTGGGGCGCGCTGTGCATATACGCCGGATCCTGGTGCGCCAGATCGAAGAGCTGCCGGAACACGTCCGCCGCCCAGTCGAGGGTCTCGCGGCTTTCGGTCTCGGTCGGTTCCAGCATCAGCGCCTCGTGGACGATGAGGGGGAAGTACATTGTGGGCGGATGCATGCCATAGTCGATGAGGGTTTTGGCAACGTCCAGGGCGGACACGCCGGTCTGCTTCTTGAACTCGCTCAGATCCAGGACAAATTCGTGCATGCAGATGCGGTCGAAGGCGGGCGCAAAGGTGCCCTTGATCTTCTGCATCAAATAGTTGGCGTTGAGCACGGCGTTTTGGGCCGCCTCGGGGATGCCTTCCCGGCCCAGGGTCATGAGATAGGTCAGCGCGCGCACCACCACCAGGAAGTTGCCCGCAAAGGAGCGAACCTGAATGTGGCCCTCGCCGTCCATCAGGGCGGACTGAGGCAGGAACTGGGCTAGATGGGCCTTGCAGCCCACCGCGCACGCGCCGGGACCGCCGCCGCCGTGGGGCGTGGCAAAGGTCTTGTGCAGGTTGGAGTGGATGCAGTCGAAGCCCATGTCGCCGGGCCGAACCACGCCCATAACGGCGTTGAGGTTGGCGCCGTCGTAGTAGCACAGGCCGCCGGCCTCGTGCACCAGGCGGGTGATCTCCAGGATGTTCTCATCGAAGATGCCCACGGTGTTGGGGTTCGTGAGCATCAGGCCGGCGGTGTCGTCGCCCAGGACAGCTTTGAGCGCCTCCAGATCGACGCAGCCGTCGGGCGCCGAGGGGATGTTCACCACATCATAGCCGCACATGTGGGCCGTGGCGGGATTGGTGCCGTGGGCGGAGTCGGGAACGATGATTTTGGTGCGCTTGGTGTCGCCCCGCGAAAGGTGGTACTGTTTGATCAGCAGCACGCCGGTAAATTCGCCGTGGGCGCCTGCTGCGGGCTGGAAGGTGCACGCGTCCATGCCGAACACTTCGCACAGATACTGTTTCGCGGTGTCGAGCACCTCCCGGCAGCCCTCGGTTGCGCTTGCGGGCGCCAGCGGATGGATGCCGGTGAAGCCGGGCAGGGCGGCCATCTCCTCGTCGATGCGGGGATTGTACTTCATGGTGCACGAGCCAAGGGGATAGAAGCCGCAGTTGACGCCGTGGACATGCTGGTTCAGCTCGGTGTAGTGGCGGGACAGATCGGTCTCGCTCAGTTCGGGAAGGGCCGGGGCGCTGGCGCGCCGCAGACCGGCGGGCAGTTCGACGGTTTCCACATCGCAGGCGGGCAGAAGCGTCATCTTGCGGCCGGGGACACTCTTTTCAAAAATCAGCTTCATTTCGTGCACACCTCCTTCACGATGGCGATGGCTCTGTCAAGGTCGGCCTTGGATACCTTCTCCGTGGCGCACCACAGCACGCCGCCCTCCACGGGCAGACCGCCTAGAATCCCGGCGTCCTCCAGCGCTTGCAGCGCCTCATCGGCCCTGGGCATTTCCACAACGAATTCATGGAAGTACGCGCCGTCGTATTTCATGGAAATGCCGGGGATGCTGCACAGGCCCTTGGCCAGATAGTGGGCCTTGGACATGGACTGGGTGGCGGCCTCGGCCATACCGCCGGGACCCATGGCCGCCATGTACACGCTGGCAGTCAGGGCGCAGAGCGCCTCGTTGGAGCAGATGTTGCTGCTGGCCTTCTCGCGGCGGATGTGCTGCTCCCGGGCCTGGAGCGCCAGGACATAGGCCCTGTTCCCCTTGTCGTCCACGGTCTGGCCCACAATGCGGCCGGGCAGCTTGCGCATATATTTGGTGGTGGTGGCCATGTAGCCAAGATATGGGCCGCCGTAGCTGATGGGCATGCCCAGGGGCTGCGCCTCGCCCACGGCCACATCCGCGCCGCATGCCGCCGGCGTCTTCATGATGGCCAGGGCAATGGGGTTGCAGCCCATGACGAACATGGCGCCCGCGGCATGGGCCGCCTGGCCAATGGCTTCCGCGTCCTCAAACAGGCCGTTGAAGTTGGGCTGCTGGATGTACACGGAGGCCACGTCGTCGGTCAGCAGCTGCTTCAGGGCTTCCAGATCGGTTTTTCCGTCTTTCGCGGGCACCACGCGCAGCTCGTCGTTGGTGCCGAAGCAGTAGGTGCGCACGGTGTTGATGGTATCGGGATGCGCCGCGGCGGAGATCAGCGTCACACGGCGCTTCCGGTCGCGGCACATGGCGGCGGCTTCGGCCGCGGCCGTGGCGCCGTCGTAGACGGAGGCGTTGCTCACGTCCATTCCGGTCAGCTCACAGATCATGGTCTGGTATTCAAAAATGGACTGCAGAATCCCCTGGCTGATCTCGGCCTGATACGGGGTGTAAGCGGTGAGGAACTCCTCCTTGGCGGGGATATACTTGACAATGCTGGGGATGTAGTGGTCATAGGCGCCGGCGCCGCGCAAAATCACGGGGAACACCCGGTTCTTCGCGGCCATGGCGGACACGGCCCTTCCGACCTCCATTTCGCTCATCCCGGCGGGGATATCCAGAGGATGCTCCAGGTACATGCTTTCCGGCACATCGCGGTACAGCTGCCGATAGTCGCTGAGCCCGATGGCTTTGAGCATTTCCTGCCGCTCCGCCGGGGTGGAAGGCACATAGCTTCCCATCTCAGCCCTCCTCGGCGCAGAAAGCCTCGTAGGCCGCGGCGTCCATCAGATCCTCCGTGCCGGTGATCCCTTCGATCCGGATGATCCAGGAGCCGTAGGGGTCGCTGTTCAGGTTCTCGGGGGCGTCCTCGAGATCGCGGTTGACCGCGCTGATGGTGCCGGAGACGGGGCTCATCACGTCGGAAACAGCCTTGACGGATTCGACGTCGCCGAAGCTCTCCCCGGCAGTGACTTCGTCGCCCTCCTGGGGCAGGGTGATAAACACCACGTCGCCCAGGGAATGCTGCGCGAAATCGGTGATGCCGACCACGGCCACATCTCCCTCCATCTTGAGCCACTCATGATCCTTGGTATACTTCAGTTCGGACGGAAAGTTCATAATCGTTACCTCCATAATAAAATGTGATGGTTCTATTTCTTCCCGCGGCGGGACGCCGCCGCGGGTATGTGGATCCGCTGGGAGAAACTGCGCCGCTTACAGGCCGGTGGCTTCGCAGAAGCGTTCCATGACGCCGTCCAGCTGCTGATCGGAGAAGCAGTAGTGCATCTGGGTGTATGCGGAGCGGAACTTCACGACTTCCTCCTTCACATCCACACCCCTGACGCATTCCGCAATCAGATGGGCCAGACGGGCGAATTCCTCCTTGCCGAAGCCGAAGCGTGTCATTTCACTGACGCCCATGCGCAGTGCGCCGGAGGCGGTGAAGCCCTCTTCCTCGGGCGTGGCCTGATAGTTGACGATGATATTGTTGTTTTCCAGCCGCTGCGCCACCTCGGGGCCTCTGCTGTAGCCGACCTTGACGATGACCTGATGGGTCTCGGTGTAACTGATGGCGGGATCGCCGGCCACATCCATGCCCTCGTCGGCAAGGCAGCGGGCAAAATGCTTGGCGTTCTCCACCACGGCTTTCTGGTATTCGTCCTTGAAGGCGTTCATCTCATAGGCGCTCATCAGCTCGCCCAGCAAGGTGCCCAGATGGTGGTTGGAGACGCTGCCGGGGAAGGTGCGGGTCTGGATGGTCTCCCACAGGCCCCACTTCAGGTCCTCGGGCTTGTAGCTGACGCCGATGACGCCGCGCTGGGGGCCGAAGAAGGTCTTGTGGGTGGAGCCGGTGACGATTTCGGCGCCTTCTTCAAACGGCTTCTGGAAGTGGCCGCCTACCAGGCCCAGAACGTGGGCCATGTCGTACATGATGGTGGTTTGGATGCCCTGCTCATCCACGAACTTCCGGATCTCGGCCACAGGCTCCTTGTGCAGGACCATGGACTTGCCGAAGACGATGAACTCGGGCTTGTATTTCTCCAGCAGAATCTTGGTGGCCTCCACGTCGATCTTATAGGGGTTGTCGGCCAGGACGGGGAAGTTCACCACCATCTGCTTTTCGGTGACGGGGTCTGTGGCCACAAAGTCGTGCAGCGCGCCCATGGGCTGGGCGGACAGGTGGCCGCCGCGGACGATGTGGTTGTTCATGATCCAGCCCAGACGCTGGGGCTGACGCTTGCGGTCAACGCGGTTTTTGAAGTCCATCAGCGCCGAGAACACGGCGGTGTTGGACATCTGGCCGGAGGTGCAGCGGGTCTCAACCTGGGCTGCGCCCAGGAACTTGCGCAGTTCGGCGGCCAGCAGCTCCTCCACGGCTACGATGAAGCCGGTGCCCTGGTAGTAGGGAATGTCGGCATCGTCAAAGGCCTTCTGCTTCTTGTGCTCGGCGTAGCGGCCGGCGGGATCGGAGGCGGAGAGCATCCGGGTGGCGCGGGAGGGGGTCATCTCGGACGGGATCAGGTTGATGCACTGCTCCTGACGCCACAGATGGTTGTTCTGCGCCTTGGTGAACAGCTCCACGGCCTTGGAAGCGTAGTCGGTCACCTGGCTGGGGCCGGCCACGGCAGTCTTTTTATAAAGGATGGGGCGGGCATAGGGCGGCGCGTCGCCGCGCATATGGCAGGCGGTCACAACGGCGGGCAGCCGTTTGCCCCGGATATCCACCTCGATCTCGAAGTCGGTGACCACATGGGACTTCATGTAGGCCATGCCGATGGAGCGCTTGGCGGTCTTTTCGGTGATGACCGTTTCGATGCCGGCGCCTTCGGTCTCGTAGTAGGGAATCATGGTGCCGCTGGTCACATAGCCCAGCTCCTCGCCGGTGCGGGCGTCATACACCGGGCAGCCGGCCCGCAGAACGCCCTTGCCCAGCAGGCAGATGGGCTGGATGCGGTAGGGCAGGTCCGCATTGGAGGAATCGTCGCGGTTGAGGATCTTTTTCAGGGCCTCGAACTGCTTTTTCAGCGCGGCCTTGCCGACAAACTCGCCCTTCTCTTCGGCATAGGACACGGCAAATTTGGCCAGAGGCACGGAGTAAACGGGAATCTCGCCGCCCAGCTTGCATTCGCCCATCTCGTGGCCGTACAGGGGAAGGGCTGCCTCCATGCGCAGCGTGTCGCGGGCTCCAAGACCCGTGGGCTTGGCGCCAAGCCCGATCAGACGGTTCCAGAAGTATTCGGCGTCGGCGCTGTCGCAGTACAGTTCATAGCCGATGGGCTCGCCGGTGTAGCCGGTCTTGGCAATGCGGACGGGCCGCCCGTCCAGTACAGTAGTATTCAGGGCGTTCTTCACGTTTTCCACGGTCAGCTCTTTGCCGCCGTGCATGGATTTGAGAATGTCCTTGGACTTGGGGCCCTGAACGGCGATGGCGGCGTACTGCGCCGAGACGTTGGTGATCTTCACATCAAAGGCCTCCGCCTGCCGGCGCAGATGGACCAGATCCTTGTCGATGTTGCCGGCGTTGATCACCAGCAGGAACTTCTCTTCCTCAAAGCGGTACAGATATACGTCATCGATGGCATAGCCGTTCTCATCGGGCATGATGGCATACTGGGACTGGTTCACGTCCAGGGCCAGGACATTGCTGGAAATGACGTGCTGCAGGAACGCGACCCGATCGGGGCCTTCGATGTCCAGACGGCCCATGTGCGACACGTCGAAGATGCCGCAGGCACTGCGGCAGTACAGATGCTCGGCCACAATGCCGGTGGGGTACTGAATGGGCATTTCCCATCCGCCGAAGTCCACCAGAGTGGCGCCGGCCGCCACATGCGCGGCATAGAGTTGGGTGCGCTTCAATTCACTCATGTCGTTCTTCCTCCTAAAGCTTGTTTTGATATACAGACGTCTTGGCTTGAAATGCGAGATGAGACAGAAAAAAGGCACAAAGCTCCCAATGAAGCTTTGTGCCTCCGTTTGCGTACCTGAGAGATTCCCTGCAAGCGGCATACCCTGCCGCACAGGTTGCACCTTCGGCGTGCGGCAAGCCGCACTCTGCGGAGATTCGTCATGGTCCGGCCCTTTTGCCTGAGAGTTTTTGCATTCCCCTTCGGCGCCATTTCCAAACACCTGGTCTCTCCCGGACCAATCATCCGACCGATATTATAGGATTTGCTGGTGGGCGTATAGTAGACGTAATCGCTGGTGCCGTACTTCGTCATATCGTCCCGGGACAGGCCTACAGCCTCCAGCTTGCCCTGCGGGAACATGGCCATCTGGGTGGTGTGCTTGTCGATCTGCTGCAGGCCGATGCCGCCGGCCTCGGTCTTGTTGACCTCGTAGAGCGCTTCGTTCAGCAGAAGCAGGTTGTCAACCACGCCAGGGCCGCTGCGCCCGGCATGCCGAACAGCGGACGCATCAGCGGGGAGAGCAGGCGGTTGAGAAGGTCAATGACGCCAAACTCCGTAAGCAGGGCGGAGACCGCGCCGGCCAGAACCGCAATCGCCATGATATACAACGAGGTGTTGATTAAAAGGTGGTATGACGTGTTCATCAGCGTATTGGGTGTGTTGGCCAGCCCCATCGGGCGGACTAACAAGCTGAAAAGGAACAGAAAGACGATCAGAAACACCAGCGTCCCGACGATACCAGGCCCTTTCAACTTAACGTTCAACACGGTCAAACCCCTTGACGTATTTTGATAAATATATTATACTTTTGCAGGACCTTTAAGTATATTGCATAATAATTATGACATGCATGAAAAAATTTTATGGATTCTGTATGACGCAGGGGGAGATATAGAATGTCCATAAATCAATACCAGGCCTTTGTGGTCACGGCCCAGCAGCGCAGCATCACCAGGGCTGCGAGCAAGCTGGGATATACCCAGGCCGGAATCAGTCATCTCATCAGCAGCTTGGAGGCCGATCTGGGCGTTCCGCTGCTGATCCGGTCCAAAACAGGCACCGTGCTGACCCCCGAGGGAGCCGACCTGCTGCCCTATGTCCAGCGGCTGCTGAACATGGACGAGGATATCCGGAATAAAGCGCTTGACCTGCGCGGACTCACCGCCGGCAGCCTTCGCATTGGCACGTTTTCCAGCGTTGCCATTCATGTGCTTCCCCAGATTCTCTCCCTGTTCAGGGAACGCTACCCCGGCGTAGAGGTTTCCATCGTCAACGGAGATTACGCCGCCGTGGAAAGCGCGCTTCTGGGGAACACCGTGGACTGCGGCTTTGTCACGCTCCCTTCCCGGGAGGAATTCACCGTGATGCCGCTGATCCGGGACCGGCTGATGGCGGTGGTCGACGCCGAAAATCCCCTGGGCCAGGCGTCCGAGCTGGATCCCGCAGATCTGAAGGACCATACCTTCATCATCCCTGCGGAGGGTTCCAACTACAACATCGGCCAGCTCTTCGCCCAGACGGACATTACGCCCAAAAGATTGCTGAATATCAACGACGACTATGCCGCCGTCGTCATGGTGCGGCGGAAGCTGGGCGTCACGATTCTGCCGGAGCTGATGGTCCGCAATCTTCCCATGCAGGGCCTTCGGGCCATTCCGCTGCGCGGCTCCGAGCGGCAGATCGGCTTTGCGACCTACCGCAGAAGGTTTCTCTCGCCTGCCGTCCGGGCGTTTTCGGAAATCGTCCAGCAGTCGTTGGAGCATTTCTGAGATACGGCGCACAAAAATCATCCGAACCCGGCTTCCAAAGAAGCGCAGGTTCGGATGGTTTTTGTCTATCTGAAAAGAAAGAAAAACGTCGGAGCAAGCGATGGAAAGCTTGCTCCGGCACCGCGGTGCAGGGCGGGAGGGATGACCGTCCTCCGGTTCAGAATCAATCCGGCTGCAGACTGCCGTTCTGCACCGCCGCGCGGTATGCGCTGGGGGTCATCTGCCGGTACTTCAGGAAATTTCTTGTGAAGGTTTTCTGGTTGTGATACCCCACATCCAGCGCAATATCCAGCACCGTTTTTCTGGTACAAGCCAGCAGCTCGCAGGCGCGGTTCACCCGGATCAGGCCCAAAAACTCCTCAAAATTGCGCTCCGTCTGATACAGCATGGTCCGGTTCAGCTTCTCAACAGAAATGCCGAATTTCTGTGCCGTCTGCCGGGCGCTTAGATCACTGGCGTAATTCCGGTACACATAATTGACCAGCGAATACCCCAGGCGGCTTTCCTCGATCTGGCAAATATTCTCCACTCGTTGATAGGTGTTCCGGTATTCGCCCAGTTTTGTCCCGAGCCGCGCGGCGAACACCTTGGAGATGTGGGATTCATCCACATAGCCCAGAATTTCCGCCAGCTCTTTGAGCGTCAGGTCCGTATAGAGCAAATAGTTGGCTGTTTTGCCCACGCGCATCTCATTCAGCAGATCAAAAAAGGATAACCCGGTCATCTCCATGATGCGGTTGCTGATGGTGGATTTTCCGCAATAGAAGATATCGGCCAGCTTCTGCAGCGTCAGCTTTTCGTTGCAGTGCAGATACAGATACCGCAGGATTTCCTGGTCATCCGGGGCCTGCGCCGGCTGCGGCTGATTGGAGGTGGCGCGCAGAAACAGGATGATCAGGTTGACCAGCAGGCTCACCGTGGCGATGCTGGAATAGAGCGGTTCGGCGTGATCCGACAAGCTGGACTCGACGCCCAGCTCCCTGCGGAGGATATGGGCAATGTTCTCCACATCCGCGGCCTGCTGCGCGGATAAATGCGCCACCGGGCATCGCTGCATCTGTTCCTCAATCGGCAGGCATTCATCGGAGGCGGTGTGAAACAATCTGGCCGCGTGGCACGCCGTATCAAAATGGTATACGACTACCGCGTATTGGATCGGATCGTCCACGGCGGCGATCTGACTGATCTGCCATGGCAGAATGGAGACAAGATCCCCCCGTCCGACGGCATACTTTTTCCCCTGCAGCAGAATCTCCGCTTTTCCGCCCCGGATCAGCCAAAAACAGGCGTTGGGATGAATCACAGGGGAAGACGGTGCGCTGGCCACCTTCCGATCAAAGCTGCAAAGCTGACTTTGATCCAGTTGAGACCGGACAATCGACTGCATGGCAATGGTTTTTTTCATATGGATCCCTCCCCGCGCCTTTTCTTCACTCTACCATACTGCGGACATTTGGAC
>CAMBCW010000037.1 GCA_945864925.1 uncultured Clostridia bacterium | reverse complement strand
CTTCTGGGCCAGGGGATTCCGCCCCTGGAGGCAGCGGCTGCGGCTGCCTGGCTCCACGGCACGGCGGGAGATCGGGCGGCCGGGCGGCTGGGTCAGTACGCCATGGGACCGCTGGACTTGCTGGAGGCCCTTCCGCGACTACTGCCTTAGGCGATTGGATGGAGTGCCTCTGAAAAAAATTTGGATTTTATGCTGCCTGGTGCTGTGCCTGACGGCCTGCGGCGAAAAAAGCCAGCCCACCCAGAAAGCCCTGGATTTCCGGACCGGGCTGATGGAGGCCGGCGGCTGCAGCTTCACGGCGGTGGTGACAGCGGACTACGGGGATAAGGTATACCCCTTCACCCTGGACTGCAGCTACACCGGGGACAGCGCCCGGCTGCAGGTTCTGGAGCCGGAGAGCATCGCGGGGATTGCCGCAACGGTTTCCGGGGACGGGGCCGTGCTGGAGTTCGACGGTGTGGAGCTGGATTTCGGAAAGCTGGCCAACGGGTTTCCGTCGCCGGTGGCCATACCGTGGCTTCTGGGGCAATGCTGGACCGGAGCGTATATTGCGTGGGCCGGCTCGGACGGTGACCTGGAGCGGATCACCTATCTGCGGGGCTATAACGACCAGGAGCTGGCTGTGGACACCTGGCTGGACGCCAACCGGGTGCCGGTCTATGCGGAAGTGGCCCAGGACGGCGTCCGCTGCCTGACTGTGGAAATCAAAGACTTTCGATTCGAGGAATAATATGAAACTACTGAAGAGAACCTGGGCCAGCGTGGATCTGGACGCCCTGACCCATAACTATCGCGCCATTACCGCCCATATTCCCCGGAACTGCAAGTTCCTGGGGGTCATGAAGGCCGACGCCTACGGCCATGGGGCCGTGCCGGTGAGTCACGCCCTGGTGGAGCTGGGGGCTGCCTACCTGGCGGTGTCCAACCTGGAGGAGGCCGTGCAGCTGCGCCGGGGCGGGATCCGGGCGCCCATTCTGATTTTGGGCTATACGCCGCCCCTGTATGCCGAAAATATGATCTATCTGGATCTGACCCAGGAGATCCATTCCCTGGAGTATGCCCGGGAATTGAACGACGCCTTGGGCGGCACCAATTTTATTCTCAACACCCATTTGAAGCTGGATACGGGCATGACCCGCATCGGCTTCACAGCCTACGGTCCGGAGGCGGCCCTGGAGGAGATGGTTGAGGCAGCCAACCTGCCGCATCTCCATGTGGAGGGGGCCTTTATGCACTTCTGCGTGGCCGACAGCCGGGATCCGGCGGATGAAGCCTTCACCCGGCTGCAGTACCGGCGCTTCACCCAGGCGCTGGATTATCTGGCAAGCCGCGGCGTCCGGCCGGAGATCCGCCACTGCTGCAATTCCGGCGCCACGCTGCTGTATCCGGAGTACGCCATGGATATGGTGCGCCCCGGCGTCATGACCTACGGCGTCTATCCCTCGGAGGACACCCGGGACGTGCTGGAATTGAAACCGATGCTGAGCCTCTGCACCACCGTGTCCCAGATCCGGCAGATTCCGGCCGGGGTCGACGTCAGCTACGGCCGGACCTACACCACGCCGTCCGACCGCAAGCTTGCCGTGCTGTCCATCGGCTATGCCGACGGATTGCTGCGGAGCCTGTCAGGCCGGGCACAGTTTCTGCTGCGGGGCAAGCTGATTCCGGTGGTAGGCCGCATCTGCATGGATATGTGCATGGTGGATGTGACGGACGTCCCCGACGTGCAGGTGGGCGACGAGGTCACCATCATCGGGGAGGAGCGCCCCTGTGACATTCTGGCCCGGCAGCTGGGAACCATCTCCTATGAGGTGCTCTGCGGCATCAGCAAGCGCATTCCGCGGATCTCTCTGCAGAACGGCAAGCCCACGGAAATTTTGCAGTACATTGTCTGAACCTCTGGCATAGAATGCTACGGGAGCCTTTTGGTGGTATAAAAACGCCTCTGCGTGGGAGAATAACAGTAGCCCTGCCGTGGCAACGGCGGAGCCACTATTTTCCGCGGAGTGTGAAGCGAATGGACACCAACGTAAAACGAGGCGATATCTTTTACGCCGATCTCAGCCCTGTGGTTGGCAGTGAGCAGGGCGGGACCAGACCGGTTCTGATTGTGCAGAACGATACCGGAAACAAGCATTCCCCCACGGTGATCGCGGCGGCCATCACCAGCCAGACCGGGAAAGCCAAGCTGCCGACCCACATTTCCCTGACGGGACGCGAGGTCGGACTGACCAAGGATTCCGTGGTCTTGCTGGAGCAGATCCGCACCATCGATAAGCGCCGCCTGCGGGAACATATGGGGCATGTGGACGACCGCCTGATGAACCAGATCGATTCCGCCATCGCTGTCAGCTTTGGCTTGCAGACTCCGTAATACAGACGAACCCTCCTGCATAATTTTTTGCAGGAGGGTTTTGCTTATGGAAATTCCCGTTGTATTGGATGGAAAACCGGTGGGCAGCTGTATCCTGACAGAGCAGGGGCTCTACTGGCAGATCAACTGCAGCTGTGATCGGCTGTCGGACCGGGTGGAGCGGCTGTACTGTGGCCAGACGCGGCTGGGGGTCCTGATCCGGGAGGGGGACCGGCTGACACTGCGGCGCAGGCTGTCCAAGGCCTCCACGCCGCAGCTTCCCCCCAAAAGTGGGGTGCTGACCCTGCGGCCTGTGGAGGAGCCGGCGCCCTGGAGCGGGGAAGTGCTGGGCTATCCCCTGGAGGGAATCCGGTCGGGAGACACGCTGCTGATTCCCTACGAGGACACCAAACCCTGTCCCTGTGAGCCGCTGTTCTGTTTTTTTGAGATCCGCGACGGCTTCTGGCGGCTGCCGCTGAAGCAGTGGACGGCAAACTGGGCATGATGCGCACGCGTCATGCCTTCCTTGCGTATGAAAGCGCTATTTCATTCCCTCTGCAGTCATTGCTGAGAAACAGCAGAAGCCTGTAGGGCGCGACGACCCCGGCGCGCCGTTTGGCAGTGATTGAAAGGATGCAGCTGCCTGCAAACGGCACGCCCAGTGGTCGTGCCCTACAAAAGTACGTTTCGTTCACCGTGGTGCTTTCATAAATTCGTGCCGATTGCGAGGCCCCACAGGGGCCGTGGCAAGCCGTTTTCTTCTGAAGTGTGCGGATTGCCACGTCGCTTCGCTCCTCGCAAAGACATGTATGTTTTGTGCTTGCGCAAAAGGCCGGCTTCCCCGTTGCGGAGAAGCCGGCCGATTCAATGATTGCTTAATCCGTCACGATTCTCCGGGCGCCCAGATAGCGGTTGGCGTAGTAGGTCTCGTTCAGAGAGGAGACGCGGACGCCGGAGGAGGGATTGGCGGCATGGACAAAGTTGTCGTTGCCGATGTAGATGCCGACGTGGTTGGCGTAGGAGCCGGAGCCGAAGAACACCAGGTCGCCGACCTGCAGGCTGGACCGGGACACGGCCATGCCGTTGTAGTTCATCTGGTCGTCGGCCGTGCGCTTGAGCTGATAGCCGAACTGACCGTAGCTGTAGTACACCAGGCCGGAGCAGTCGAAGCCGCTGCTGGGGCTGGCCCCGCCGTAGACGTAGGAATAGCCCACATACTGCATGGCGAAGTTGGCGATCTCGATGGCGCCGGAACTGACGGTATGGCTGGTCTCCTGATAGTCCTGCACATAATCGCCGCTGACGTAGCCGGTCTCGCCCTTATAGAGGACCTGCACCCAGCCGTTGTCGCACAGGCCGGTGACGGTCAAATCCGTTCCGTAGTTGACGGTACCCAGGAGCTTGCTGTCCTTGGACCAGCTGGAACGGATGTTCAGACCGGAGGAGGTGACCATCATGTGCTTGCTGACGCCGGTGACGTTGACGTTTTCCACCACGGTGTTTTCGCCGGTCTCCACGCTGCCGGGAGCCTGGTATTCATCCACCACCACCTGGGCGTTGAGGATGTAGTAATAGTACTCGTTCAGGCTCTTGTAGGCCCGCAGGAACATGGCCATGGCCTCCTGGCGGGAGGTGTAGCCCAGGGGATCCAGGATCAGGCCCTGATCGCTGGTCTTGCCGTTGACATAGCCGTATTTGACGCAGATCTGGGTGGCGTCGGCAGCCCAGCCGGCCACGGTATTCTTATCCGTGAAGCTGTCCAGATAGGTGCTGTCAGAGACCGGCAGGAAGGCCGAGGCGTTGCAGAAGTTCTCGATGATCTGGAAGAACTCCTGCCGGGTCAGCTTGTCCTCCGGCTGGAAGGAACCGTCGGGGTAGCCGTCCACGATGCCCAATTCGTAGGCCTTGAGGATAAATTCCTCCTTGGTGTCGGAGAAATAGTTGTCATACTCGGGGATGATGGCGTAGCCGGTGATGCGCTCCAACGCGTAGACGGCCAGTTCGCACATTTCGCCTCGGGTGATGTCCTTGGACAGGTCAAAGCCGAAGAAGGAGGGGGGCAGCAGGTTCAGCTCCTGCATCTCCCGCAGGCTGGGCTCAAACCAGTCGGCCACGCCGGAATAGAACTGGGCGGCGGAGGCCACCGGCAGGGTGGAGGCTGCCAGCAGCAGGCACAGCAGCAAAGCGGTCAGACGGGTTTTCAGTTTCATAATGTCACCTCAATGGTCAGTCCCACCGGGCAGTGATCAGAGCCCGGGATATCTTTGTAGATGGGCGTGTCCGTGATGCGGTCCCGGAGCCGGTCGGAGACCAGAAAATAGTCGATTCGCCAGCCGGCGTTGTTCTTCCTGGCGTTGAAGCGGTAGCTCCACCAGGAATAGGCACCCACGGCGTCGGGATTGCGGAATCGGAAGGTGTCCGTGAAGCCGGCGTCCAGCAGCCGGGTGAAGCGCTCCCGCTCCTGATCGGAGAAGCCGGCGTTGCCCCGATTGGGGCCGGGATTCTTCAGGTCGATTTCCTGGTGGGCCACATTGAAATCCGCGCAGGCGATGACCGGCTTTTTGGCGTCCAGAGCCTGGAGGTGCGCCCGGTAGGCGTCGTCCCAGGCCATCCGGTGGTCGAGGCGCTTCAGCCCCTCCTGGGCGTTGGGCGTATAGCAGTTGACCAGATAAAATTTCGGATACTCCAGGGTGATGCAGCGGCCCTCCGTGTCCAGCTCCGCCTGCCCCAGGCCGTAGGTCACGGATAAGGGGGCTTCCTTAGCAAAGACGGCGGTGCCGGAATAGCCTTTTTTCTCTGCGCAGCACCAGAATTGCTCATATCCTGGCAGATCCAGCGCCACCTGTCCCGGCTGCAGCTTGGTTTCCTGCAGACAGAAGAAGTCGGCGTCCGCCGAGTGGAAAAAGTCGAGAAAGCCCTTTTGCAGGCAGGCCCGCAGGCCGTTCACATTCCAAGAAACAAATTGCATAGGCTGTTCCTTCCCTGAGTTGGTTTCCATAACACCGGTTTGGTTGTCACCTTAGTATAGCAGAATTCGACACCGGACACAAGAGTGTTCACAAAAAAATTACAATTTGTAACGAATGGAAGGCCGGAGTTGTAATTTCTCCTGTTTTATGGTATAACAAATGATATGAAGATTCGCGTATTGTTCTCTGTTCTCGCCTGCAAACTCAGCCGGTTTGCCATCCGGCTGCTGGGCAGGGGGGGCACGGACTTCCCGGGCCGGGTGGCCCTGAAGCTCTGCCCCGACGTGCTGGGCCATCTGGCAAAGAACGTGACCACGGTGATTGTCACGGGCACCAACGGCAAGACCACCACCTCTCGCATGATCGAGCAGGCCCTTGCCGATTCTGGAATTTCTTACTTTGCCAATAAGTCCGGCGCCAACCTCCTCAGCGGCGTCACCGCCGAATTTGCCATGCACTCGTCAATGACAGGCAAGTGCAAGTATGATTATGCCCTGATTGAGGCCGACGAAGCGGCGTTCAAGTTCATCAGCCGCTATGTGAACGTCAAGGCCGTGGTGGTCACCAATGTGTTCCGGGACCAGCTGGACCGCTACGGCGAGGTGACCCACACCCTGGACAACATCCGCCTGGGAATCGCCAACTGCCCCAACGCCGTGCTGTGCCTCAACGCCGACGACTCCCTGTCCGGCTCCCTGGCGGAGGTGGTGGACAACCCGGTGGTGTTCTACGGCGTGGACACGCCCATCTACAAGAACCGGGTGGAGGAGCTGTCCGACGCGCCCTACTGCATCCGCTGCAAGCACGCCTACGTCTATGACTATGTGACCTACGGCCACCTGGGCGGCTACCGCTGTCCCCACTGCGGCAACCGGCGGCCGGATCCGGCGGTGTCTGTCCGGGAAGTGGTGGAATCCAACGCGGAGCGCTCCCGGATTGTGTTTTCCGTCGACGGGGCGGACTATCCCGCCGCGGTGAACCTGCCCGGCGGCTATAACATCTATAACGCCTGCGCCGCCATGGCCTGCGGTCAGGTCCTGGGCCTGGACCTGGTGGTGGTGGCGGGCTCCCTGTCGGAGTTTGCCTGCGGTTTCGGCCGCATGGAAAAATTCGACATCGGCGGCGCCAGCCTGCGGATGATTCTCATCAAAAATCCCGCCGGCTGCAACCAGGTGCTGAATTTCCTGACGGATATCACGGAGCCCTTTGTCTTTGCAGTCTGCCTCAATGACCGGGCCCAGGACGGCAAGGACGTCAGCTGGATCTGGGACGTGGACTTTGAGCGGCTGGTGAACATGGGGGATGTGCTGGACAAGGTCCTGGTCTCCGGCGTCCGGGCCGACGACATGGCCCTGCGTTTCCGCTACGCGGGTCTGCCCATGGACAAGCTGGAGGTCATCCGGGACTACGGCGCGCTGACCAAGGTATGCATTGCCCAGGACAAGCCGGTCTATATCATGCCGACCTACACGGCCATGCTGGACCTGCGGACCACCATCAGCAAGCAATACGGCTTCAAGGCCTTCTGGGAATGAGGAGGGGCGTATGGAACTGAAAATTGGTCACCTCTATCCCGATGTGCTGAACCTCTACGGCGACCGGGGCAATATTCTCTGCATGGAAAAGCGCCTGCAGTGGCGGGGCATCGATGTGGTCACCACGGGGGTGCCCATCGGCGAACCCCTGAAGGCGTCGGACTTCGACCTGCTGTTTATCGGCGGCGGCCAGGATTTTGAGCAGGAGGTGCTCCTGGCCGATCTGGCCGGAGCCAAAACCGCCGAGCTGAAGGCCGCCATTGAGGACGGCATTCCTGTCCTGGCCATCTGCGGCGGCTATCAGATGCTGGGGGCCTACTATAAAACCTGGGACGGCCATCAGTGCGACTTCACCGGCGCCCTGGACCTGTACACCGTGGGCAGCAAGGAGCGGATGATCGGCAACTATGCCTTCGCCTGCGACGAGCTGGGCGTCAACGTGGTGGGCTTTGAAAATCACTCCGGAAAGACCTGGCTGGGCCCTTCCGTGAAGCCCATGGGAACCGTCCTGGCCGGCTTCGGCAACAACGGCGAGGACAAAACCGAGGGTGCAAGATACAAAAACGTCTTTGCCACCTACTCCCACGGCTGCCTGCTGCCCAAGAATCCGGCCCTGGCGGATCATATCCTGAAAACCGCCTTGGAGCGCAAATACGGACAGATTGATTTGGCCCCCCTGGACGACCACCTGGAGCACAGCGCCCACGACTATATGGAGCGGAGACTCTCCCGGAATTGACCGGTGGTTGCGCCCAAAGAGACAAACGGGCCTGTCGCAAATTCGCAACATGCACAAAAGATGACCGCACCAAGGCTCCCCTGCGTAAGGGGAGCTGTCACGCAAAGCGTGACTGAGGGGTCGGTGCTGGCACGAACTGCCTGCACACAACCCCTCCGGCCCTTCGGGCCACCTCCCCTTGCACAGGGGAGGCTTTCGGTGCAGCCTGTGTTTGTGCAAAATTGCTATTTGCGACAGGCCCGTTTTTGCGTGTTCAGAGCGTATCCAGGATGGTTCCGTAGCGGGTTTCCACTGCCGCCTGAAGGGAAAGGAAAGCCGGAATATAATCCTGGAGAATCCGGGCAACCATTCTCTCCGCAGCGGCACCGTCATAGATATGGGCCATATCGTTTCTGTCACGGAGCATGGAAAGCCACACGGATTCCTCTAAAAACTCAAAGACGCCATAGGATGCTTTGAGGATCTCGCGAGGGGATCCGCTGCCGGCAGAGCTGCTGCCCTCATATCGCAGAAGCTCCTTGAGGACCTTCCAGGCCAGCTCAAACTGCAGGGAGAATTTGTCAATAATACCGCTGATAATAAAGGAATTGTTCAAATCCTCCTGGTCCGCCTTGGAGAGGACAGCCAGATTGGAGCGATAATTTTCAAACTTCTTCATAGAGAATGATTCCCTCCTGCCGGATTGCGTTCAAAAACTCACGCTGCAGAGGCACACCCAGATCCACCACGTCGTAGGTCAGCAGCGTGGAGGTCGTATCTTCCAGTTCCAGGGCAAAATTGGTCAGATCGCCGCCCAAAACGGCCAGGTCAATATCGCTGGCCCGGTGGAAGTCGCCTCTGGCCCGGGAGCCGAACAGAACAACCTTCTGCACGCGGTTTTTTCTGGCCAGACTGCGGATTTCCTCCAATACAGCCGGCGCGATTCCGGTTTTACCATCCATATAGTCCTTGTCCATGCTATTCCACCGTATACCGCTCCGGGTGGTCGCAGACCTCCCGGACTTTGGCCTGGAGCTTTTTCAGATCCCGGAAGGTGTCGGGCCGCTTGCTCTCATCCCGCAGCAGGGCGGAGGGATGGTACAGGGCCGTGAACCAGATTCCGCCTTTTTCCACCCACTGGCCGTGCTCCCGGGAGATTTTGAAATCCTCCCGGATGAGCTTCATGGCGGCGATGCGGCCGAGACACACAATGATCTTGGGCTGCAGCAGCTTGGTCTGTATCCGCAGCCAGGGAATGCAGGCGTCCTGCTCCGTCTGCAGGGGATCCCGGTTCTGGGGCGGGCGGCATTTGACGATGTTGCCGATGTAGCAGTTGTGGCGGCCCAGGCCAATGATGGAAAGCATGTCGTCCAGGAAATGGCCGGCGGGGCCGACGAAGGGCTCGCCGTGGATGTCCTCCTGCTGGCCGGGACCTTCTCCCACAAAGAGAATCTCCGCATCCCGGGGGCCGACGCCGAACACCACGTTCTGCCGGGTGCGGGCCAGCTCGCAGCGGCGGCATTGCAGACACTGGGCCTGCAGGGTTTCCCAATCCATGGCCTTGCCCTCCTTGTTTATTCGTCGATGTGGAAATCGCGCAGCCGCTGCTTGCGTTTTTGCAGCTCCAGAGCCCGGCGGCGGGCGGCGACCTTGCGCCTGCGGTTCCGGCGGCGAAGCAGCTGCATCACCAGAATATAGGCCACAACCAACGCCGCACCGGTCAGCAAAATGCCGAACAGCCATTTCCACCAGTTGGTCTCCACATAAGCCTTGGTGCTGTCGGCCCGGTGGGTGATTTCGGAGCGGGAGATGGTGGTGATGGCAGCCAGATCGCTGCGGCCCAGCACCATACCGTGGTAGGTCACGGTCACGGAGCCAAGGACCTGCCCGGCTTCCACCGGCGCATCCACGGTCTTGTTGGGCAGCGAAACGTCCAGAACGACCTCCTTGGGGTCAAAGTCCTTGTCGATGAGGGTCCGGACCTCCTGCACAGGTGCCAGGGCCACGGTCTGCGCGCCGGCGGACTGGTTGACCTGCACCTCGGCCACGGGATACAGGGTGCTCATGACCGTGGAGATGCTGAAGTGATTGAAGCCGTATTCAAACAGGTTGATGGCCTCGGGGAAATTCCGGTAGATATAGATTCCGGCGTCCTCGTTCCATTCCAGCGGCGCGCCCAGGATGATGACCAGCTGCCGCAGGTTGCCGTTGTCGGCGGTAGACGCCAGACAGCACTGGGCCGGCGTGTGGAAGCCGGTCTTGATGCCGGAGGCCTTGGAATAGTAGAAACCGCTGGCGGCGGTGTTGAGCATCAGCCGGTTGGTGGTGTGGATGGTGCGGCCCTCCTGGAGATTGGTGGCCGGCAGATCATAGCTGGCGGAGCCGGTGATGGTCCGGAAGGTCTCGTTTTCCAGGGCCTTCATGGTGATCTTGGCCATATCCCGGGCAGTGGTGTAGTGCTCCTCGTCGTGGAGGCCGTGGGGGTTGACGAAGTGGGTGCCGGTGCAGCCCAGGTCCCGGGCGGTCTGGTTCATCAGTTCCACAAAGGTCTCCACGGAGCCGGAAATATACTCGGCGATCACGTTGCAGGATTCGTTGGCAGATTCCAGCATCAGGCAGTAGAGCATATCCTCCAGCCGCATTTGTTCCCCGGGCAGAAGTCCCGAGGTACTGCCGGATTCGTGGAGGTTCTGCAGGTTTTCCTCCCGGACGGTCAGAATATCGTCCAGGTTGCCGTACTCCAGGGCCAGCATGCAGGTCATGATTTTGGTCAGGCTGGCGGGGTAGTTCTTCTCGTCGGCATCCAGCTCGTACAGCACCGTGTCGGTGTTCAACTCGATGAGGATGGCGGCCCGGGGCTCCGTGGTGAAAATGTCGCCGGACGCGGCGAACTGCCGGACGGAAAAGCCCTCCTGCTGCTGCGAATCCGCCGGCGTCTCTGTCTGGACGGGTTCCGCGGTCTCCGCCGCGCCGGCTTCGGGGAGGTCGGAAGTTTCAGTTTGCGTGGCGCCTGCCGGCAGGATCAGAGCCGGCAGCATGCAGATCAGTAGAAAAACGGATGCCCATTTACGTATTTTCATAGTTGCTCCTATATCATTCGGCGTTGCCGAAGCGCATGATTCTGTGTTATAATATTATACCAGAACATCCCCGGTTGTCAATGAAGCAGGAGGTGGTAACATGTCCCGGAAGCAGGCCGGTTGGCTGATTTATGGATGTTTGCTTCTGGCGGTCGTGTTCACCCTGGGGTATTTTGCCGGCAGCAGGAATGCGGCCCATGAGGTGCAGGTGACGTCGACCGCGCCGGAAGTCAGACAGACCACGGTTCAGGCGGCTCCGCCGGCACAGGAATTGGAATCGGCCGGGTTGATCAACCTCAATACCGCCGATGAGGCCGCCCTGCAGACCTTGCCTGGCATCGGCCCGGAGCTGGCGGCACGGATTGTGGCTTACCGCAGCGAGATCGGCCCCTTTGTGGCAAAGGAACAGGTCATGGATGTGACGGGCATCGGTGAAATCCGCTTTGCCCAGATGGAACCCTATATTACAGTGGAGGATACCCCATGAAGATTTTGGTTGTGGATGATGAAAAGCTCCTGGTCAAGGGCATCAAGTTCAACCTGGAGAACGACGGCTATGAGGTTCTCACCGGCAGCGACGGGGTGGAGGCCCTGGAAATCGCCTCGTCCCAGACGGTGGACCTGATTATTCTAGATCTGATGATGCCCCGGATGGACGGGCTGGAGACCTGCCAGCGGATCCGGGAATTTTCAGACGTTCCGATTATCATGCTGACTGCCAAGGCCGACGACATGGACAAGCTGATGGGCTTTGAGCACGGCGCCGACGACTATCTGACCAAGCCCTTCAATATTCTGGAGCTGAAGGCCCGGGTGCGGGCGCTGCTGCGCCGCAGCGGCGGCAGCCGGCGGGAGGAGCGGACCAACGTCCTGACCTGCGGGCATATCACCCTGGATGTGGACGCCCGCAACGCTTACAACGACGGCGTGCTCATGGATCTGACGGCCAAGGAATTCGACCTGGCGGAGCTGCTCATGCGCAATCCCAACCGGGTCTACTCCCGGGAGGCCCTGCTGGATTCCATCTGGGGCTATGAATATCGCAGCGACATCCGGACCGTGGACGTCCACATCCGCCGCCTGCGGGAGAAGCTGGAACGCAATCCGGCGGAGCCGGAGCACATTCTGACAAAGTGGGGAGTGGGCTACTATTTCAAAGTCTGAACCGCGCCGCTATTCCATCCGCTTCAGCTCCCATATCCGCAATGCAGCGGTTTACGTGATTCTGACCTCGCTGATGCTGGTGTTCCTCAACTCCTATTCCGCAAAGACGACGCGGGATCTGATCTACCGCGCCAACGAGGCCTCCCTGCAGGATAAGGTCCAGCTGATCACCTCCTCCTTTTCCGGCCTGGAGGCGCTGAGCTCCGATAACATCAACCAGGTGATCTCCGTTCTGGGCGACCTGAACGTATCACGGGTGGTCATTACGGACGGCGAAGGGCGGGCGCTTTATGATTCTCTGGCCCAGCGCTCCGCCGTGGGGCAGTATGTGCTGCTGCGGGAGGCCGCCGAGGCCCTGGCCGGACAGGACGTGTTCTACTGCAGCTATGCCGACGGGCTGCTGATCAGCCAGGCCGCGGCGCCGATTATGCTCTATGGAAGTCCCATCGGCTGCGTCTACATTGCCGATGTCAACCGGGATCAGGGCGCCATCATCCAGGCTCTGGAGGTGAATATTCTGCGGATTTCCTTCGGCGTGGAAGCGGTGCTGGTGCTGTTTTCCGCGCTCTATGCGTTTTCCACGTCCCGGAAGATGCGGCAGATCATTGCCTCCATGCAGCGGGCCCGGGAGGGCGAATACAGCCATAAGATCCAGGTTCACGGCACCGACGAATATGCAGCCCTGGCCCAGGAATTCAATAAACTCACCGACCGGCTGCAGGTTTCGGAGCAGGCCCAGCGGCAGTTTGTCTCCGATGCCTCCCACGAGCTGAAAACGCCCCTGGCCTCCATCAAGCTGCTGTCGGACTCCATTCTGCAAAATGAGATGGACGCCGAGACCATGCGGGAATTTGTGACGGACATCGGCAGCGAGGCCGACCGCCTGACCCGGCTGGCCCAGAAGCTCCTGGCCATTTCCCGGGCCGAGAGCGTCAAGCAGGACCACGAGGTGGTGGACCTGGCCCAGACCATCGGCAAGGTGTTCAAGATGCTGGTGTCCCTGGCCGACGAGCGGGAGATCCGCCTGACCTGCGCCATGGACAAGGGCTGCACGGTCATGACGGTGGAGGATGACATGTACCAGATCATCTTCAACCTGGTGGAAAATGCCATCAAGTACAACAACAGCGGCGGCCAGGTCCATGTGCGCCTGAGCCGGGAGGACGACGACGTGGTGATTGCCGTGGAGGACACGGGCATCGGCATCCCGGAGGACGCGGTGGATCATATTTTCGAGCGGTTCTACCGGGTGGATAAGGCCCGGAGCCGGCAGGCCGGCGGCTCCGGCCTGGGTCTGAGCATCGTCCGGGAGCTGGTGCTGCGGAACTACGGCGAGATTTCTGTTTCCCGCCGGGACCAGGGCGGAACCTGCTTTACGGTGCGTTTCCCGCGGTTTGAGGTGGAGGTGGAGCCATGAAGAGAGGAGTATGGCTGCTGCTGTGCGCCCTGTTGCTGCTGCAGACGGCCTGTTCGGCGGTGTCGGACCCCCGGGAGAATATGGCCCAGCCGGTGCGCTTTTATTACTGCTTTGCCCAGGATGACGAAACCTACGGCGGTGAGACCGGCGCCATGGGCTGGGAATGGCGGGACCTGGGGCCGGAGCCCATGACGGCGTCTGAGATTTTGAACCTGTACCTGAAAGGCCCCCAGAGCCAGAATCTGCGGTCGCCCTTCCCGGCGGACGCCGTTCTGGACCAGGCGCAGGTGGCGGACGGCCTGCTGACTGTGGGCCTGGGCGAAGAACTGCTGGAGCTCACCGGCGTGCAGCGGACCCTGGCCGCCGCCTGCCTGGTGTACACCATGACGCAGTTTGCCGATATCACCGGGGTGCAGCTGACTGCCGGGGAAGCGACGCTGAGCGGCGTCTGGGGAGGGGTTCTGAAGCCGGAGTCCTTCCTCCTGGAGGACGACACGGCGACCAGCGACCAGACAACTGTGAAGCTGTACTTCTCCGACATGGCGGGCCGCTACCTGACGGAGGAGACCAGGAGCTGCAGCGATTCCGAGGAGGCGCTGCCGGAGTATATCCTGCGGCAGCTGCTGGCGGGACCTCAGACCCAGGACGCCCGGGCGGTGCTGCCGGAGGGGACGAAGCTTCTGGGTGTGCAGATCACAGACGGCGTGTGCACAGTGAATTTTTCGGAGGAGTTCCTGCGGAACGGGCCCAAGACCCACCGGCTGGCCCGGCTGACGGTGTTCGCCGTGGTCAACTCCCTGACGGAACTGCCCCAGGTGGAATGTGTCCGGTTCCTGTGCGAGGGCAAAGCTCCGGGCCTATACACGGCGCTGGACCTGTCCCAGCCCCTGTACCGGGAGGAACTGGCGGTGGGTTCAGCGCAGAAGGACGCGGAACGCCTGGATGCGACGCTGTACCTGCCCTGCGGCCAGCTGCCCGGACTGGTGGCGGTGCCGCTGCTGGTGGCCCGGACCGGCGATCAGAGGGCGGAGGCGGACGTATTGGACGCCCTGCTGTCCTTCGAGCCGGCCAACGGCTATGAAAACCCCTTCCCGGAGGGCACCAGAGTTTTGGACCTGTCCCTGGAGGACGGCCTGTGCCGGGTGTGCTTCAACAGCGCCTTCGCCCTCTGCGGGGAAGTGCCCGCCCAGGCCCGGCAGGCGGTACGCAGCGTGGTGGCGACCCTGTGCGCCCTGGAGGATGTGGAGCAGGTGCAGATTACCATCCAGGACGGCGTCCTGACCGCCGTGGACCTGTCCCAGCCCCTGTCTCCGCAGAACGGCTGGATTTTCGAATGAACGCAGCAAGGGGCTGTCTCACGTTCGTGAGACAGCCCCTTTTGGAGGAAAAGAGGGTTATTTCAGACCCGCACCGGGGACAGTCAGGTGGTAGGGGTCCAAAACTTCATCCAGCTGTGCCTCGCTCATGATGCCTTCCTCCAGGACCAGCTCCCGGACGGTCTTGCCGGTCTTGAGGGCGTTCTTGGCGATGGCGGCGGCGTGCTTATAGCCGATGTGGGGAACCAGGGCGGTGACGGTGCAGACGCTGTGGTCCAGCAGATAGCGGCAGCGGTCTGCGTTGGCGGTGATGCCCAGCAGGCAGTTGTGAATCAGGGTGTCGATGGCGCCGGTCATGGCGGTGATGGACTCAAACAGGCGGTAGAAGGCCACAGGCTCAAAAGCGTTGAGCTCCAGCTGGCCGGCCTCGGCGCACATGGTGATGGTCATATCGTTGCCGATGACGGCGAAGGCCACCTGGGAGACCACCTCGGGGATGACGGGGTTGACCTTGCC
>CAMBCW010000036.1 GCA_945864925.1 uncultured Clostridia bacterium | reverse complement strand
CTTGTTGTACTCGTCTGGGATGGGACAAACATAACTCTTGCCGCCCATGCTGCTACGGAATTCCTCCCATGCCTGCGGTAAGATGGTCTCGTCCTCAAGAAGCCGAACGGCCGCAAGAGCGATGGCCTTGCCCGCTTGCACGGTGCCCTTATGGGCCGCGGCGGACTTGCCCTGTGCCACCATCTGCCACGAATGCGCCGGAGTACCCTGAGCGCAGGTGACATATTCAAACCAGCTAACGGGGCAGTTCAAGCTGACATCGCCCACATCGGTGGAACCAGGCGCCGTTTGACGCATGGTTACCGCTGGGAGACAGATAGTGTTGAATGCCGCACTTAACATCTGCTCGGCAACCGCTTTCTGCTCTGCGGGGAGCAAGGGCAAAAACATCTTTTTCAGAAGTCCGGAGCTCTCCGTTTTGGTGGGCGTGGTGGCGCGGATGGCATTTGCAAAAGCGAAATCCTCCTCGTCGTATGCGGGGAAACCCACGGTATTGAGGCACTCGGTTAAGAGCTTGCCTAAGACACTGTTGGGCATATAGTGGGAGCACGCCTTCTTAAAGATAATTTCCACCTCAGTCTCAGTCATCAGGGCTGCGCCTTGGGCAATCTTGTCCACACGCGCCTTAACGGCTGCCGCATCCTCTACTTTTGTGCCGCGGATGAGATAGGTGGACTCTGCCTCCGCCTGCACCACGTTGGGCGAAAATCCGCCCGTGTTCAGAACGGCATAATGGAGCATGCATCCGGGGGGAATATGCTCGCGCAGATAGTTACTGCCGACATTCATCAGCTCCACCGCATCGAGGGCACTTCTGCCCACATACGGGGAAGAGGCCGCATGGCTTGCCTTGCCGTGGAAGCGGTAGTTCACCTGGATATTGGCCATCGTGGAAACGGGAACAACACCGCTGAACTCTCCTGGGTGCCAGGAAAGTGCACAGTCGAGACCGGCGAATACGCCCTTACCCGCCATGCGCGTCTTTCCGCTGCCACCCTCTTCCGCAGGGCAACCGAACACGGTCACCGTGCCGGACTTTCCGGTTTCGGCGAGATAGCGTTTAATCAGAACACCCGCATGGGCACAGCCGGCACCGAGCAGGTTGTGTCCGCAGCCGTGTCCGTTGCCGCTGGTGGGAATAGGCTTCTGTTCGGCGACACCTGCCTCCTGGGAAAGGCCGCTCAGCGCATCATACTCGGCCAACAGTCCGATGTGAGGACGACCGCTGCCGTACGTTGCGGTGAAGGCGGTAGGAATACCGGCAACGCCGGACTCAATCGTAAAGCCTTCCGAAGCGAGATACTCCTTCAGGTACGCAGCACTTTTAACCTCGGTAAAGGCCGTTTCTGCCGCATCCCAAATATGATCGGATAGAATGCTTGTCTTTTCCTGCAACTCATCCGAGGCACAGAAAATGAGTTCTCGTGTATCCATTAGGCTTTCACCTTTGCAAGGCGTTTTCCACGCACGATACCGACAATTACGGCACCTGCGGTGAACACAACAGCCATTACCAAGGAAACGAGGAGGATGCCGAGCGTATCCATCTTGCTGATGAGAATGGGCATCAGCACGCCGAGGATGGCAGCCTGTACAATGGACATGATAGCAAAGCCCTTGGTGAAGTTGTTGAGGGTACTGGTCTCGTAGTTAGGATCGCAGACCTTCAGCAGCACAAGACCGGTCATCAGAACGCCGGTGCCGGTGCCCCATGCGATGATGGAGTGCTCGAAGGGAGCTTCGGTTCTGGTGATGAACTTGGTGAGCTTGAAGATGTAGAAGTAAGTTACGACAAAGCCGATGACGGAGCAGATTACGATGGGTACGATGAAGGTAGCGATGGTCTTGAGGTTCATGGAAGCGACGGCACAGACGATGGCGAAGTCGGTCATAAAGCCGGAAATCTTCTGCACGACCTTCTTATCGAACATCCACTCGAGTTCCAGAGCGGAAATAATCTTGTTCGCAAGCAGCATCAACACCATGGCGATGGACCATACGGGCAACTGCTTGAGTAGGGAGCCGATAGCGGGAACCTTGGCAAGCAGTGCGCTGACACCGTAAGAAGCGAGCACAACACCCAGAATCACGGCCAGATGTACGGACAGGGTTTCAATGGTGAAGTTCTTGGTGGTTTCTCTGCCGAGGGATTCCTGCTTGGAAACATCCTTCTGCAGACCGGTGAGCGCAACGCCTTCGAGAGCAGTGGGCTTCTTCATAACAGCAGTCTTGCCTCTTCTGGCAGCGATGTTAATGAAGATGATACCGAGTACCATACCGCCAATGAGGCCGAATGTAGCGAAAGTGGTGGCAACGTCCTTGCCCTGGGAGGCAACTTCTGCAACTGCGGGAATGCCACTGTAGATGGCACCGACGCTGGCAGCAGTGCCGTGACCGCCGGTGAAGCCGGCTGCCAATTCAAAGCCCCATACATTGTAGAAGGGAATGGTAGAGCTGGCCTTGGTCATGAAGAAGTTCACGGCCAAACCGATGACCATCTGTACAGCCATTATGCCGCACATCAGCCAGAAAACGCCGTTGGCAATACCGGAGGTAGCCTTACCGGCAGCCTTTTCAATGTCGTCCTTGCGTTTGAAGTTGCCAAGCGGAGTAGAAGCGAAGATGGGGACAATGAGGATCGCAGGCAGGGCGTCCATAACGGACACATAGTTCGTGACCTGCTCTGCAACTACGCCGACGCGAGAGAAAATCTGCACGAGAATCAGACCGACGACACCGCCGATAACAGATGCCGGCAAGAAGAGTTTCTGCAGAACTTTGATCTTGCTGCGCAGCAGCAGACCGATGAGCAGAAACACACTTGCGAAGCCGAGCGCAATAAGAATGAGTCTTAGTGTAGCAGACATAACAGCACCTTCCTTTTTTAATTTTTAAATACGCTTCTTAGCGCAATAAAAATCGTGATAAATCGGCTGAGGCTTTGAAAGCCTTGCGAAAGGAAATGCGCGGGATAGGCATGGCTGTTTGCAGATTAATCAACCTCAGGTTAAATTAGATTGTCCCTTACACTGGAAAATTCTATTATATATTTGGGAAATTGTCAAGAAATGTGCAGTTATGGATCCCCAATAATCTAAAAATGCTCATCAACAAACCTATTACCGGAGCATCAGGCAGTGGCAAGACCTATATGGCCTGTGCCCTGGGCTTGGAAGCCTGTAAGCAGCAGTTTGAACCTCTGGAATCCGCTTATCCATCTATGAAGTTTTCTAAAAAATCGAGGATAAAAAATTGCCGAACACCTTGAGATTACTGGCTTTTTCAGCCATTCATCTATAGTGTTCGGCAATTCTGGTGAACCAATTATAGGCTTATACGAACTTTCCGGCTCATCCGGAAGGACGGAGTCTATGTCAAAATCAACCGGGATTTCTACCTCTGTGGTCTGGCCGGATCCGAGCTTGAAGATGAATTTTAGTTTATCGCCATACAGATAGGCCCGGACAAGGAATGCGTCTATGATAGCCTGCTGGTACTCTTTGTCTGCAGCGTCGCCGTCGCGGAACATCATCATTGTCAGGATGATATCCTCCCTGCTGGGAAGGCTGTCGGATTGCTTTTTGAGAAGAGAAATTCGGGCGTCAAGTTCTTTTTCTCTGGTCTCCAGCTCCATCAGGCGTTTTTGCACGGTTGGGGAGTATAAGCCGTTCTCGATAGCCTGCATGATGTTTTTCAGCGATCTCCGAACATCGGCGAGGTTGGTTTCCAACCCCTGCAGTTCAGCGCTCTCCTGGGACTTGCTTTGATAGGAAATAAATCCGTCAGCCAGTGCGCAGATTGTCTCATCGTTGAGGATATTTTTTTGAAGGGCAAGGGTGACAGCGTGTTCGATTTGGTCTCGACGAACGGGCTTCGCTGAGCATGTATGATCGGCGCGATGCTTTTGGCAGACATAATAGTAATATGGATTTCCGGCTTTTCCGTGACCAGAGACGCCGACCATTGGCGTTTTGCACTCTCCACAGTATAATTTCCCGGTCAGCAGATAGATCCCATGTTCTCGACGTCTGCGCTGTGGGGCACCCTTTATTTTCCTCGGATTTTTCTTGCATCCCATAACCACCTGCACAGCATCAAACAGCTCACGATCCACAATAGCCGGGATACCGCCCTCTATGCGGATATCACTGTAGATATAGACGCCGGTATAGCGCTCGTTGACCAAAATCCGGTCAACGATACCGCGAGACCACGGAATCCCCTTCCTGGTACGCAGCCCGCGAGCCTCGAAGTCGGACAGAATGTCGGACAAAGGTTCTCGCCCGCGAACCCGCTGAAACAGTTCCAGAATGACTGCGGCTTCCGGCTCATAGATCGCATATTTCCCATCTGACCCCTTGCGATATCCGGGTGGAAGCGGGCCATTGACCAGGCATCGCTTGGCATTGTCCTCCATGCCGCGGGCAACCTTTTGGGCCAACTCTCTGGAGTAGTATTCGGCCATTCCTTCCAACAGACTTTCCAGCAGAATGCCCGTTGGATCCTCCGTCAGGTTTTCCATGGCAGACAGCACCCGAACGCCGGTATCCCGGAGCTTGCGCTTATAGATGGCACTGTCATAGCGATCCCGCGCAAACCGATCCAGTGCATAGACAATCACATAGCTCCAGTTGCTTTTTTCTGCGTCGGCAATCATCCGTTGGAAGCCTGGGCGCTTGTCACTGGTACCGGTCATCGCCCGATCCTCATATGTCCCAACAACTTTGATACCTTGCCGCTCCGCAAACGCCCGGCAGACCTGCAGCTGCTGATCAATGGATACATCCCTCTGTGCGTTGCTGGAGTATCTGGCATAGATTACAGCTTCCTCCACTTTGCCAACCTCCTACAATCCTATTATTTTTTGTTGCTTTTTTGGATCGGGTCTGCTACCATGAAAAGGTAGACGAGTCCCTTGTTTTGCCGCGATGGTTTTGTCTACTGCCGCTCTGGTGTTCCAGCACCGGGGCGGCTTTTTTTATTTATCTGACTTTTGCGCTTTCTTCATTTTGATACTGCCGAGAATAAACACTGCGGCAAAGATGAAGCATAGAATAGACCAAATCAGAAGGTCTGAATAGGATCCATAGTTGCATACACCTATAAGACCAGCCAGCGCAAAAATAACACCTGCTGTGATACCGCCGCCTTTGCTATTTCTGGTGGTGATCCCAACAATGCCGGAAATCAGCATGAAGATTGCAACAACCATTCCAGCAAAGCCACTGTTTTCTCCGTTATCAGAAAGGGCGTTCCCGATGCCTGCAGCGCAGGACTGGAAGAGTACCAAGACGCACAAGACGATGCTGATGATGCCAATAATCAGTTTTGCAGTTTTCATAATCATACCTCTTTCTCTTTATTAGTTACTTGCTTTGACAGCCGATCACACCAAAGCTCAACATCACCTTCCTCCTATTTCAAAGATAATTCAATTCAAAGAGTGTGCTAAAAACTCTGAATTAAACGCAGATTTTCTATATAGAATTACTGGTCGCTTATATGCGTACACCGTATATGATTTTTTTCGATTTGTTACAACAGGCCGATGTATGGATAGGCGCGTCAAGCTTTCAGATAACATCCGGTATCGTCTTTAAATCTGCCTTTCAAGATTGTCCCAAGATCATGAAACCATCCGATCATAAGCAGGCCAAACGTGAAGCAGTACAAAATTCCCTTTCCCTTGCGTCCAACGTAGAAATAATGGGCTCCAATAATACCAAAGAATAAGCAAAGCCAAAATGCAGTCCACTTTTTCTTGTCGCTTGTGACTGTAACGTATTGTACTTTTGCCATGCCGGTTTTCTCCTTTCTCTTTTCAGAAATATAGATCTGTTGCAACATTCCCGTATGTATACCAGCAGATTGCTTTTTTCATAAAATTCTCCGTTACGCCGAACCGTTCAGCCAAATCCCAAATGGTGATGCACCCGGAGGCCACAGCGTCATCCAGATCTGACTCTGATATTGTTTTGCTGATAGCCCATTTGTCAGCGCAGTTTTCGTGCTTTTGGCGGCAGTCAAAATTGGAATATCTGTTATAAAAACTGCCAGTCATGCAATGGCCGAGCTCATGGGCGAGCTTTGTACGCTCATCGGCCTCACAAACGATCTTCTCAGGGTCAATTGCTATGTAGCATTGCCCATCGTCATCCATGATGGACAGAGACTCTCGCGATAACAGCTTGAAGCGATCTATCGCAATGTTCTCCTGTTCAGCAAGGCGATAGAACTCTTGCAGCTCTTTCATTTTTTATTGTCCTTTTTCCTTTCACGCACAAATGCGGCATATCGACGCACGTCGGCAAGATCCTCGTCACTTATTTCATCGCAGTCGCCCCAAAGGGCAAATTTCAATTCTGCATCACTGATCACGCGCTCACCGTCATTGGTGGGCGCTTTTTCTTTTTCCCCTACTCCCGTACATAGCCATTCATAATTCACATCCAGATACATAGCGACACGGCGCAATGTCGATCCTCGGGGCTCTGTTTTCTCCGTGTTCCACTGAGAGTATGCGGAGGATGTTACACCGCATTTTTCATAAAACTCTCTTTTGCTGATTCCGCGTTCTTTTAAAACCAGGTCAATCCTTTCTGTAACTTTGCTCATTCTTAGCACCCCGTTTTTTGTGCAAAGTGCCACTAAGAAAATGCTAAGTAGTTGTTGACAATAAGTTAAACTTAGTATATACTTAGCATATCCGGCAAGGGCAAAGCAAAACTAAGCCCCAACTTAGTGTGGCAATCGCTTATATAGTGTTGTTGGCACTTCCTATAATAAGCGATTTGCACTAAGTTGTCAAGTAAAACTTAGCAACGGAGGTGTTAATATGAGCTTTTCTTCAGCACGAAAACGAGCAGGGCTGTCTCAAAGGGATGCAGCGAAAGCCCTCAATGTCTCGCCTGCTGCCGTCGGATGGTGGGACACTGGCAAGACGAAGCCGAGAGCTTCTTTGCTGCCGGCAATTGCGAAACTCTATAGTTGCTCGATTTCGGAATTGCTTTCGATAGAAGAAGATGAGAAAGCAGAGACGCAGGATCAACGCCAGTCGCGTGAATAGCGCTGTGAATGGACGCAGCGTCTTGTATTTGCAGCAAGCCAAGGAAGGAGGCACTCCATGGGCCAGGAAGTGAGAAAGATTATGGGCAATGCGCTGGATGCACTGGACCCCGCTGCACGCGATAACTTTGTGCGGGCCTCATATGCTTTTGTAAAACGATTTTTGTCACAGCCTGGCAGCCTGGATATGCTGGACGCCTATAAGCAAAAGCTGATCACTGCAGGCCGCTGGCCGCTGGAGCCATTACATAGCAAAGCTGGAGAGTGAAGGAGGATACTCGGGCGTATCGCAGCTGGAAGCGCGCATGCTTTTGGAGCATGGGGTCGCGGGTGCGAGTCCTGCCACCCGGACCACCGGCGGGGGCATGATAGCCGCCCCTGCAGATTGGAGGTTCTAATATGTACAAAACATTGAAACTGACAAAAAAGACTGCTGCGGAGCTGATCGGACGGATTTGTCCGAGGCTGAATATCAGCAAGGACAACACGCCGCCGGACGTGGCAATCTTCCGGGCCTCCACCGGACCGGATGGCCTGGAAATCATCTGTGAAAATGATTGGTACGACCATAACGGGCGGATCAATCTGAGGATCTGCGACAGCGGCTACAGTCTCGTCCGGTATTACCACCCGGAAACCTTGGAACGTGATTTCGCAGCAGAGGAATTTGAAAGATCATCTGAAGCACTGGAAGCTGCCATATGAATGAATTTCTGATTTAGGAGGACAAAATCATGAGCGATGTTGAGAGGATCGTCAATGCCAACCATGAGCGGGTGCGTTGGGCGGAGGAATATGAGGAGACGCGGATTACCGCTATTCCTGCTGGTTCTTGCAAGGATATGGGGAGCGGATTGCCGCGTCGCTTCGCTCCTCGCAATGACAAGCGTGGGATTTGGAGCCGGAACGGCGGCCAAGGGTCTGGCCGCCAAACGGCCGGGTTTGATGGCAGCTGCAAGCGGGCGGCCACATCAGGCCGCTCCAACGGCGTGGGACGGAAGGATGCGGCGGCGGAACGGCGGCAGGCGTACCGGACCACGGCGCTGGGCTGCGCCATGTTCACAGGCAGCGGGGCTGCCTTCGTTGGGATCGGGATCTCCATGGGGCACTGGCTGACTGCTGGCGTTGGAATGCTGGTGGCCGTGCTGTTCCTGGTCTGCGGCGTCCACGCGGAAGAGACCGCAAATCGCATGGAGGAAGCAAAGTGACTGCGGTGCACGACGTTCCGCAAACGGAGGCGGAGTGGCTGAAAGCCAGATTGAAGGGCCTTGGCGCCAGCGAAGCCTCTGCGGTGATCGGGTGCAATCCGTACATGAGCAACACGGATCTCTGGAAAATCAAGACGGGCCGCAAGATAGCGCCGGATATCTCCAGCAACGCCCATGTTGCGTATGGCCATGCGGCGGAGGGCCCCATCCGGGAGCTGTTCGCCCTTGACTATCCGGAGTATGAGGTCCGCTACGGCGGGGCCTACGACATGGTGCACAATCCGGATTATCCGTGGCTGTTTGCTACCCTGGACGGCAGGCTGGTGGAGCGGAAAACAGGGCGGAAAGGCATCCTGGAAATCAAGACCACAGAGATCCTTCGCTCCATGCAGAAAGAAAAATGGCGGGACAAAATCCCGGACAATTACTTTTGCCAGGTCATCCACCAACTGTTGGCGACGTCATGGGACTTCGCCATTCTCCATGCGCAGCTCAAGCGGGTCTGGGACGGAGAGATCCGTACGGAGCGGCGCACCTACAAAATCGAGCGGTCCGACGTCCTGGAAGATCTGGATTACCTGCTGGACGCGGAAATCCGTTTCTGGACGCAATACGTTGAGAAGGACGTGGAACCGCCCCTGTTATTACCTGAATTCTGAAAGGAGAAATAGATCATGGGAAACCTCGTACAAGTGCAATTCCGGAACCGCAGCGGCGACGGCTTCGGCGGACGGCCGTACACCTACATTGCAGACGTGGACCTGCAGGAGGGCGACATCGTGACCGTTCCGACTGCCAGCGGTGACAGTCAGGCAATCGTATTCCGCACCAATGTTCCGGAGAGCGAGCTGCCGAAATGGCTCGGGCGAGACAGCCTGCGGCACATCACGGAGCCTGCCATCCCGGAAGGCAACCCGTTTGCGGAATTTTTCTATAACGCAGGCAGGAAGGAGGACGTGAACCAGGATGCAGATTGAAATCTACAACCCCGCGCAAGGAAATCCGCTGCCGGAAATCCAGTGGAACTATCCGGAACTGAAGAAATGGGTGGAGGACGGCCTGGAAGCCTACCGGGGCGTTGTTTACACCGAGGATTGCATCAGCCAGGCCAAGAAGGACCGGGCTACCCTGAACAAGCTGGCAGCCGCCATTGATACCAAGCGCAGGGAGATGAAAGCCCTGTACCTGCAGCCCTATGAGCGCTTTGAGCGTGAGGCAAAGGAGCTGACCGGCATGATCAAGGCCGTCGGCGGCGAGATCGACGCGCAGGTCAAGGCGTATGACGAATACCGCAGGGAAGAGAAACTGAAAAAGGTCCAGGGCCTTTACTCGGATATGATCGGAAACCTCGCCGAGCTGGTGCCCTATGAGCGGCTGCACAATCCCAGATGGCTCAATGTGACCACCAGCATCAGCGCCATTGCAGAGGAGATGGGCCGGAGCATTGACCGCATCACGTCCGGCCTGGCGTCCATCGACACGCTGAAACTGGACAAGGACGTGGAAGCGCAGGTCAAGGGCGTGTTTCTGCAGCATTTCGACCTGGCAGAGGCACTGGCGGCACGGGAGCGGATCGAGAAACAGCGGGGAGAGCTGGAACGGCTCAAGACCGCTCAGGAGGCCGCACAAGCGGCGAAACGCGACGAGGCAGTAACGACGCCACAAGAGATTAAAAATCCTGCGTGCGAACCTGTGGAGCCTGTCGGCTATGCGGACATGGTACATGCTGAGGAAGAGAAAGTATATACCGTCACATTCCGCGTTCACGTTACGGCAGAAAAAATGAAACTCCTTGGGGATTTCATGCGGGAAAACGGCATTCGCCCGGAACGAGTTTAATCAAAACATTCATTTCACAGGAGGCAATGAAAAATGGCAGCAGTCAACAATACCCTTCAGAAAAGACCGAAGAACGACAGGTCCGGCCAGATGGTGACCTTCCAGGTCAACGGCGCCACGGTGGATCTCTCCCCTCAGATCGTACGGGATTACCTGGTGTCCGGCGACAAGGAGCGGGTGACCATGCAGGAGCTGGTCATGTTTATCAACCTGTGCAAATTCAACGGCCTGAACCCTTGGTTGAGAGAGGCCTACTGCATCAAGTACGGCAGCGAGCCGGCCACCATGGTCACCGGCAAGGAGGCATTCGAAAAGCGGGCAGAAAATCACCCGCAGCACAACGGCCACAAAGCCGGAATCATCACCGTTAACGAGGACGGCATTGTGGAATATCAGATCGGCTCTTTCCACATGCCCGGCACGGAGATCATCGGCGGCTGGGCGGAGGTCTGGCGCAAGGACCACAAGGAAAGCACCAGAATTGAGGTTTCCTTCGACGAATACGCCGGCCGGAAGAAGGACGGATCCCTGAACGGGCAGTGGAGCAAAAAGCCTGGCACCATGATCCGGAAGGTGGCACTGGTGCAGGCATTGCGGGAGGCGTTCCCGGCCACATTCGGCGGACTGTACGACGCATCCGAGAGGGGCGTGGACGAATCCGTCCTCGATGTGGTACCCGTGGAACAGCCGGCATTCTCTGCGGATCCGGCCACAGGTGAGGTCATGCGGGACGCAGCATCCGCCCAGGATCCGACGGCGAGCTTCTTCGGCGATGAGGGGTGACGGCAATGCTCAATCACATCACGATCATGGGCCGCTTGACCCGTGACCCGGAGCTGCGCAGGACCAACGGAGGGACGCCGGTTGTGTCCTTCACCCTGGCCGTTGACCGGGATTTCGGCGGCAGCGGACAGGAGAAGGAAACGGACTTCCTGGACGTTGTGGCGTGGAGGAATACGGCGGAGTTCGTAAGCAAGTATTTCTCCAAGGGCCGCATGGCCGTTGTGTCCGGCCGGCTTCAGATCCGGAACTGGACGGATAAGGATGGAACCAAGCGCAGAGCTGCAGAGATCGTTGCGGACAGCATCTATTTTGGCGACAGCCGGCAGGATAGCGGCATCGGCGACCGGGCGCGGGCAGCGCAGACGAGCGATCCAGGGCCGCAGGAATACGACGCGTATGACGAGGGAGCAGCCGATGACGGCCATCTCCCATTCTGATGAAAGGACAGGTACACATGGATTATTTCGTTTTTGAGCGGGAACTGGAGGACAAACTGGCCTCCGCCCTGGCAGAGAAATCTCTGCTTCACACGCTGAATGCAAAGGCATACCCCATCACGCTGACGGTTCTGCAGAATCAGGCGGAGGATGCGCAGATGTCGCTTTATGCCTCCGCTGACGGTAGCATTTCCAGCCACGACAGCGTGCTTCGGTTTGTGTTTAAGCTGGACGGCCTTGAAGTGCAGACGGACAGCCGGATCGTCATCGGGGATGCGTTTTTATCCAAGGTCAAGGGCCTTGCAAAGAAGATCCACTATGCCTACCTGCAGGCGTATTTCGCCGCCACAGTCTCCAGCGTAGGCCATCCTATGGAAGATCCTGTGGATGAACAGGACGAGGATGAGCTGGATGACGGTTCGTTCGACGGGTTCTATTCCGTGCCGTATGAGGACGGGACGGAAGACGCAGACGAGGACTGATATGGCGGCGTATGAATTTGACTGCGCCTGGTGCGGAAAGCATGTGGCCCTGGAGGAGTTCCGGGGCCACCCGCAGAAATTCTGCTGCAAGCGCTGCTGCAACAAAGCCTACGGGGCACGCAGAGGCGGCAAGAAACAGGAGCCAGTTGAGCGTTCCGGCCCGCTGGTTCCCGTCGAGAAATGCGCAAAGTGCCGCTACAGCAGCCGGCCAACGGGAGCGTATTTCATGTGCGCGTATCACGAGATCACGGGTCACAGCCGGACGAGCCTCCATCCGGAGGGGCTGACTGAGGACTGCAAGGAATACCAGCCGAGAAGGCGCAGCAGAAAGACGGGTTCCCTGATCGAGCGGAAATAGCCGGAAGGAGGTGCGGCGGTTCATGCCGGACACGAACTGGATTAAGCTCAACCGGAAGATCTGGGACAGTTTCATCTGGTCCTTCGACGATCCGAAATATACGCTTGCCTGGATCGATATGCTGCTGATGGCCAACTACAAGGACAAGCAGATCCGGTGCAGGGGAACGGTTGAAACCATTCGGCGCGGGTCGTTCGTTACCAGCATACTGAAACTCGCTGAACGGTGGGGCATGAACAGGAAAACCGTCAAGAATTTTCTGGACGTGCTCCAACAGAACGGAATGATTACCTATATTACGTCAAACAGATGGACAACTGTTTTTATCTCAAATTACCTGCTGTATCAAGGGTTTCCGGGTTTTGAGAGTTCAGAAGATGGACAACAGAACGGACAACAGAACGGACAACAGAACGGACAACAGAACGGACAACAGAACGGACAACAGAACGGACACAACATAAGAAAGGAAGAAAGTAAAGAAGGTAAAGAATATAAGAAAGAAGAATCTGAAGAAAAAGCGCCTGTTCCATATGAGGAAATCAAAAACATGTTCTGTTCGATCTGTAAATCATATCCGCGCTGTACGGTTATGTCAGAAGCCCGCAGGAAGACCGTTAAGGCCCGTTTTGCAAGCGGGTACACCCTGGATGACTTCAAGACATTATTCGCAAAAGCAGAGGCATCCAGCTTCCTGAGAGGACAAAACGAGCGGAACTGGTCGGCAAACTTCGATTGGCTCATCAAGGACGCCAACATGGCCAAGGTGCTGGACGGAAATTACGACGATAAGGAAAGGATGACGGACTATGGACAGAGTACAGGCAATCATGAGCCGCCTCAGCGGATCGGGAAGTACGTTTAGGGCCATGACGCCCAGAGAGTACGCACAGTTCCGGGCAGACAGCATGAATGCAGCCGAGGGAAACCGGCATCTGGAGGACGGGTATTCCTGCAAGGCCTGCAAAAACAAGGGCTACATCGTGAAGGTCGTGGAGGATCAGGACGGCGGGTTCCGGCAGGTGTGCGCGGAATGCAGATGCGAGCAGGTGCGCCGGTCCATCCTGCACATGCAGCGCAGCGGCCTGAAAAATATCATCACGGACTATACCTTCGAGAAGTTCGATGCCGAGGAAGACTGGCAGCTTGCCCTGAAAACGGCGGCCATGTCCTACGCCAGGAACCCGGAAGGATGGTTCTTCCTGGGCGGACAGAGCGGCTGCGGGAAAACGCACCTGTGCACCGCCATCTGCCGGGAGTTTCTGCTGGCCGGAAGGGCCGTGGTTTACATGCTCTGGCGCGATGACATCGTGAAAATCAAGGCCGCCGCCACAGACTCCGGCGAATACAGCGGCATGATCGACAGGTACAAGAAGGCGCCTGTGCTGTACATAGACGATCTGTTCAAGGCAGGCAGGGATGAACGCGGAAATCTCGGAATCAGCCGAGCAGACATCAACGTGGCATTTGAGATCATCAACTACCGGGCTATCAATCCGGAGCTGCTGACCATCATTTCCACGGAGCTGTCCGTGGACGAGCTGGTGGATATCGACGAGGCAACCGGCGGGCGGATCTTCGAAAAATCTTTTGCCAATGGGATCAGCATCGCCAGGGACCGGAGCCGCAATTACCGAACGAAAAAGGCGGTGACGGTCTGATGGCGGAGATCCGATATCTGATCGCCGGTGATCCGAGGACGAAAAAAAACCACCAGATGATCGCAGGATCAGGGAAACGTTGCCCTTGCTGCAAAAAGCCGGAAAAACAGTGGATCAGGCAGGGAACTGCCCATGATCAATTCACGGAGCTTGCGCAATGGCAGCTTCGTCCGGTTCCGCCTCGGCCAATCGATTGTCCGGTGAACGTCAGGTGCCTGTTTTACATGAAAACGCGCAGGAAGGTGGACAGCCTGAACCTCCTGGCGTGCATCGACGATCTGCTGGTGGACTGCAAAATCCTGGCCGATGACAACTGCCGCATCGTGGTTGCCCATGACGGCAGCCGGGTGCTCTACGACCCGGACAATCCGAGGACGGAGATCACCATCACAAGGCTGCAGGAGCAGGATGAAGGACAAATGAAACTGTTTTGAACATGGAGGAATAACCTGTGGAGATTATCAGCGTTGTATTTTTTACCGCGTTATTTGCCCTATGCTTGATCGCCTTGAATTTGGCCACGGACAGACAGGACAAGGAGGAAACAGACCCTTGCCAGAGTTGCTTACGATGGCCTGAGTGCAACGGTGTCGACCGCGATACATGTAATCTTCGCAGATTACAGGAGGAATGATGATGAAAGTTGATTTTTACATTCCGAAAGATCAGACGATCCCGACACGTCTCCGACTGAAGGTGGACGGTATCGACGTCTACTACAGCCGGCTGCATGACCAATTTGGTTATGATTTTGAGTTCTATGGCGTGACCGAGGAAAAGGCCATGGAGATCACGGAGAATTTGACGGCTATTATGTGCAGCCAGTCCTATGACCACGGAAGCCAATGGAGAGTCACAGCTATTTATCCGGTTGAGCAGGATGAACGGTACAAAGCAAGCGAGATCGTCAGAGTGATTTTCCGGGTCCGGGACAGCTGGTGAGGATGGAGCATGAAACAATTGAAAGCGGAGCATTGGAATACGATCCGCGCCATGGCTGAGAGTGATATGCGGCCAAGCAAGGCTGCGCTGGTGCTTGGTGTACACCCACATACGGTCTATTTCAGGATGGACAGGATCCTGGAAATCACAGGTCTTGATCCGAGGAGCTTCCGGGATCTGTGCAAGCTGGTTGGGCTGATGGAGGAAATGCAGATTTCTTGCCATAACATTTGTGACGATTTTGGACAGGGCAGGGAGGAAGAACCAGAATGACTTACGACGATTTTCTACATAGCAAAATCCAGGTCGCGCCAGTCAGCGGGTTCGAGGTCATGGACGAGGATATCAATCCTGCGCTGAAGCCGCACCAACGGGACGCGGTCAAATGGTCTGTTAAGGGAGGCAGAAGGGCTCTGTTTGAGAGCTTCGGCATGGGAAAAACGGCCCAGGAGCTGGAATTCTGCCGCATTGTGACGGAGCATGAGGGCGGACGCGCTTTGATTGTCCTCCCGCTGGGCGTCCGGCAGGAATTCACACGGGATGCCGTGGATCTGCTGCACATGGCACCGCCTGTGTATGTCCGAACCATGGCAGAAGTGGAGGCGACGGATGCCACAATCCTCATGACCAATTATGAGCGGGTTCGGGACGGGGACATTGACCCGACAGCCTTCACCGCAACGGCCCTGGACGAGGCGTCCGTCCTCCGGTCCTACGGATCCAAGACGTTTCAGACGTTCATGGAACTCTTCCGGGGCGTCAAGTATAAGCTGGTCGCCACAGCCACGCCGGCGCCGAACCGGTACAAAGAGCTGATACACTATGCCGGATATCTGGAGGTCATGGACACCGGACAGGCTTTAACACGATTTTTCCAGCGGGACAGCACCAAGGCAAACAACCTGACGCTGTATCCGCACAAGGAAGAGGAATTCTGGCTTTGGGTATCATCGTGGGCGCTATTCCTCAGCCGGCCGTCTGACCTCGGTTATGATGATACCGGCTATGACCTGCCGCCGCTGGACGTGCGGACCCACATGATTTGCAGCAGGATCGGCGACATTGTTGATAAAAGCGGGCAGATCAAGCTGATGCGAGATGTGGCTGTAAACCTCCAGGACGCGGCCAGAGAAAAGCGGGAGTCTGTGGAGGATCGGGTGAAAAAGGCAAAGGAGATCGTAGACAGCGACCCGGAGGCCCATTTCATTCTGTGGCACGATCTGGAGTATGAGCGGGAAACCATCCTGCGGGAAATCTCGGGCGTGGTGGATATCTACGGCTCCATGGACTACGACG
>CAMBCW010000035.1 GCA_945864925.1 uncultured Clostridia bacterium | reverse complement strand
TCCAGATAGGTGGCGCCGGCCTTGATCTGCTCGGCAGCACGCTTCAGGATGGGCTCGGGGTTCATGGTGTTCATGGCCTCGCGGATGACGGGGCTGATGCAGTGGATGCGCTCGCCGATGGTGACGAACTTCTTGGAGTCCACGTTTCTCTGCTTGTAGGTGACGCCCATGTCCACCACTTCGATCTTGGGGATGGAAGCGGCGATCTTGGCAAAGTCCAGAGGTGCGTCGGCGGCAACCTCTTCCTTCTTCTCGGTGACGACCTTGGTGGCGGCGACAGCCTCGGCAGCCTTGATGTGCTCGCCGTCCTTCAGGAACTTCACGATTTCAACGGCCTCGCGGGTACCCACGACCACGTTCCACTCAGGCAGCTTGTCCTGGATTTCGCCCTTCATGACAGCAACCTTGCCGGGGATGACCAGGGTGCGGTTGTTGATCTTGTTGGCCAGATCGAACTCGTCGAAGAACTTCTTCACGGAGCTGGAGGAGAACTTGCCGGCGGCCCAGGCAGTCAGAACGGACATGCCGGAAGCATCGGTGATCAGCAGGTTCACGGGCACCTTGGAGCGCTCGATTTCGCCGGAAACCAGGAAGTAGGTCAGGGCGAAGTCCACAGTCAGCATGCAGGGATCGTCGGGAGTGGCGCCGTTCATGGGGTAGATGCCAGGGGCGACCTTCATGGGCTTCTGAGGATCGGTGTAGATGTTCTGGCGCAGGCCGTACAGAGGCAGAGCCTCGGCATAGGTCATGTTCTCCATGACGATGATGGAGCCGTACTTCACGGTGAACAGAGCGGCGTAAGCGGTCTGCAGGTGCAGGTCGCCCTTGGCCAGCTTGGCCACGTTGACGATGGAGGGATAGCCGCAGGTGCGGTCGCCGTCCTTCAGAGCGGAGCGGCGCAGGATCACGGCGTTGGCCAGGGTCTGCTTGGCGTCGGCGCCGGTGACATCCACCACCAGGTTCTTGTTGCCGGCCTTCTCCAGGGCAGCGACGGTGTCATGAATCTCTTCGATGGAAGCGCCCTTGACGCCCAGCACCACGCCGGCGGCGGTAGCGACAGCGTTCATGGCTTCCCAGTTGGAGGCGTTGGCGCCGTTCAGGATGGGCTTGGAATCCTTGATGGCTTCCACAGCGGCCTTGGCCACGTCCACGTTCTCGCAGTCGATGATGACCGCGCGGTCGGAAGCGACGGCAGCCTTGCACAGCTCCACCAGACGGTCAGCCTTGCCGGCTTCGTCGTGCACCAGGACGACTTCCACATGCTCGCGCTCGCCGATACGCTCATAGTCCACCTTGGCGACTTCAGCCAGCTTGGCCTCAGCTGCGCCGGCTTCCATGCAGGTGCACACGGGAACGGCAAACAGGTTGCGGGAAACCAGGGTCTTCTCATGGCGGAACAGGACGGTTTCGCCACCCAGCTTGTGGGCTGCGTCACCGGCGCCGATGGCGATGGTCTTCATGGGGGGCGCAGTGGCCTCGCTCAGCAGGGCCTTGGCCTCGTCAGACATATGGGGGCACTTATCGATGGGCAGAGCACCCTGGGCGACCTTCATGCAGAAAGCCATACAGGTGGGGCTGCCGCATTCCTTACAGTTGGTTTTGGGGGATAGCTTGAAAATGTCCAGACCTTTGACTGCCATAGTATGTATTCCCTCCTTCTTAAATCAGCGCGTCGATCATCTTGGAGATGGCTTCGATGGCAGCGGGATGCCGCATGATGACAGCATCGGAACCGCCGGCCAGGCAGGCGGCGGCTGTGGTGATTTCCATCTCGACGCCGCGCTCTTCCTGGCTGCCCCATTCAGGCATATCAGCCTCGGACATGACCGCTTCCTTCACGCCCCAGGTGTCGGGGGAGACGGGAGTCATGATGGGCATCTGCAGCTGAGCGTCGCCCTGCTGCAGGGCAGCGGCCTTAATGCGGTCCAGGGTGGAGGCCACATACTCGTAGCCATAGCCGGCGGCAGCGGAGCCGGCGTTCATGATGATGGACTGTGCGCTGACACCCAGCTGGGTCATGACGGTGTTCAGCTGCTTGGCCAGGTTGATGTCCACGGCGGACTCAGCGCCGACCTTCTGGTTGTAGGCCAGGCCGGCAGAAGCGCCGACGGTCTTGTAGTTCTCTTCGCGGGCGGACAGAACCAGGATGTTCTTTCCGGCCAGAGCCTCGGCCACCTTGCTGAACAGCTCGGCGTCCTTGTCCACGTTCTTGCAGCCCATGATGACCAGCGGCATGTCGGTCACGGCCGCCACGGACTTGGCCAGCTCGACGCACTCTTCCACGGACTTGTTCTCGCCGTTGGGATCCGCGCCTTCCATGTGCAGGCACAAGAAAGAAGCGCCGGGCATGGTCTCGGCGCGCTTGGCCATGTCGGCCACGGTGGTGCAGCCCTCATAGAACGCCTGCAGGCCGGGCACCGTGCACAGCGCCATACCGGCGTCGGTGAGCTCCACGCCGATCTTGGGCTTGTTCTCGATGGGCGCATCGAAGGTGTAGAACGGCAGAACATTCTGTCCGCCAAGAACGATGGCCTTGTCACCGGTACCGAGGGTGACGGCGTTGATCTTGGAGTTGAACGCCTGCTTCTTGGGTACGAAAGACATGTTTGTTATCCCCCTTACAAAATTTCTTACAGATTGAGCTTTCGCATGAGTCCATGCAGGGCCACCTTCACAGGTGAGTCGTCCGGAACCTGGGAACTGGGCTTGCCATCGCAGTCATACTGGTATACAAGCTCATCCTGGGGCAGGACACCCAGCAGGGGCAGGTCATGCTTTTGAATTTCTTCCAAAACGCCGGGATTGAGTACCCCACCCGGCGCACGGTTGACAATGAGATAGAGGTTGGTCGGCTTGAGTTCCAGATCCCGGACCATCTCCGCAATGCGGGCCACGGCCTGCACGCCTCTGCGGGAACAGTCGGAAATCAGCAGCATGGTGTCCACATGGGGCAGCGTTCCACGGCTGATATGCTCCAGGCCAGCCTCGTTGTCGATGACAAGATACCGGTAGTTCTTGGCATACTTGTCCACCTGGGTCTTGAGCACGCCGTTGACATAGCAATAGCAGCCCTTTCCCTGGGTGCGGCCCATGACCAGCATGTCGAAATTATCCTCTTCGATCAGCGCGTCGGAGAACTTCATTTCCGCATAGTCGGCCTTGGTCATGTTTTTGGGGACCGTCCCCTTCAGCTCCGCCTGCGCCATTTCCTCGCGAATGGCACCCAGGGTGGTTTCCACTTCCACACCCAGGACTTCATTGAGGTTGGAGTTGGCATCGGCGTCCACAACCAGGATGGGGCCGTCCTTTTTTTTGCTCAGATAGTCAATGATCATGCCGCAGGTGGTGGTCTTTCCCACACCGCCCTTGCCGGCAACTGCAATCGTATGGGTAGGCATTGATATGGGCTCCTTTTCTAAATCGCGTCACAAAAAACGGGCGCACTGATCCCGCCCTTTCGATATGAAAATATCGTAACATATTTCCCTATCAAATACAAGGCCGGAACACTGACAAAAAACGAAAAAATCGACCAGAAAAATTCAGCAATATGGCAGATTCGAAATTTTAAATCTCCGTAAACAGGAACTTCTGCGTGATTCCGGAAGTATTGGCGTAGACCGTCACCCGGTCGGGGGCAGGGCAGTCCACCGTCAGCTCCACTTCCCGGTCCTTCAGCAGGCTGCGGACATAGGCCGCGGGATCGTCCGTCTCCACTTCCTCGAAAAACACGTCGCGCATCTGGTTGTTGGCGCACTGGTTTTCGATCTCCCGGACCATTTCGTACTGCTTCATTTACGCTTCCTGCACAATGGCCATGCCGCCCACCAGATCCACCATAATCAGCTTGCCGACCACCACAACCTGGCGTTCCATCAGATCCGTCAGCAGAATCTGGTCGTCCTGCAGGTCAATGCGCTGGACGTTGGACATGACAATATTCTGAGGCGACTTCTCGCCGCGATACACAGTTGAAAGGCACATGCAAATCGCTCCTTACTGCATGGCGGCCAGGATGGTGCTCAGCCGCAGATTTCCCTTTTCAAAATCAGAAACCGCCAGCATCACCTGCTCATAGGCCGTCTTGTCGCCCATGGCCTCCAGCTTCTTGGCCAGCTCGGCCAGTTCATTGGCATGGGCCGTATTGTGGTTCACCATATACTTCATCAGAGCCACCAGCTCCTCCCGGGGGCTGTGCTCACAGCCGCCGCAGGTGGCGCAGGCAGACTGGTCGCATTCATGGTGGTCGTGGTCGTGGTCATGGTCGTGGTGGTGCGCATGCTCGTGGGTATGGGTCACGCCGTCGTGAGTATGGGTATGCGCATGAACGCCTTCATGATCCAAATGCATCATATTCAACATCGTCCTTTCCAAGAGGCCCAATTGGGCACAATTTTGAGGATATTATACTCCAAAGCATCCGCTTTGTCCAGCATCTCCAAAAAGTCTTTTGGCTGGAACAAAATGCGGGGATTGACCACTTTCCGCTGTAAAAAGCGCTGCGCCGCCGCCGGACCCAAAGCAGGCTCTTGCATTTTGTCCGGAGCTCCGATATGATAGACGCAGTACAAGACAAGCGGCAATGGAGATCGCCGTTTCGGCGAAAGAAGGAGCATTATGACTTTTCAGCCATTTAAGCGGGAGCAGTTATATCTTTCCACCATCACATCCGGCGCTGATGCGCTGGCCAGGACGTATGGGGTCGGAATTGAGCTGGCCGAGTACTGCACCGCCTATAACATGGATCAGTATTTTCCGGAAACCGACGCGCTGGTTCAGCAGGAGCTTCGGGGGAATCCGCGGCGTATCCTCCACGGGCCCTTCAATGAACTGTTCCCCTGCGCCATTGATCCCGAAGCCCGGGCCCTGGCAGCCCGGCGGTACCGACAGGCCTTGGCGCTGGCCATGCAGTATGGTGTGGAAAAAGTGGTGATCCACTCGGGTTATGCGCCCTGGCTGTACTACGATTGCTGGTTCGAGGAACAATCGATCCTGTTCTGGCGCAGTTTCCTGGAGGACATCCCCAGGGGATTGACCATTTGCCTGGAAAACGTGCTGGAAACCCGGCCGGAGCCCCTGCTGCATATTGTGGACGCCGTCCAAGACGACCGTCTGCGGATCTGCCTGGACATCGGCCATGCCAACGCCTACTCCCAGGTCCCCGTCGCCGACTGGCTGCAGATCTTTTCTCCCTGGATTTCCCATTTTCATATTCATAACAACCACGGCAGTTCCGATACCCACAGCGCTCTTGCCGACGGATCCATTCCCATGGCGGAATTCCTCCCGGAGGCCATCCGGTTGTGCCCGGCGGCCAGCTTCACCATTGAAACGACGCAGGCGGGTGCAGATCTTCTGTGGCTGCAGGGGCAGCGGCTCTTGGATTAAAGGGACAGCGCAAAAAATTTGCAATTTCCTCTTGCAAAATATCTTTGGTTGTGCTAGAGTGAAAGCAACAAGTGAATGTGATGCATGAGTTCGGTTCGTCCGGTTTTCTGGCGGCGGAATGGGGTGAGAAGCCCCGCGAGTCGGTCACTGTGATACCTGCCTGTCAGGTTGAGTCAGATACGTCGAGAACCTCTCATGGGCGCCTGCCGTCACCGGGCTGCTGGATTGCGTGGTCTTAGTATAACTGCGTCTGTATGCCTTGGTGGATACAGACGCAGTTTTTGCTTGTTGTATTTCTTCTGCGAACAGCGTTCACCAGACCTGGCGCTGTCCATCCCGCAAACTCCTCCTTGCATCCCCTGGCCGTTTTCCCCCGGCCCCGCGGCGGTTATACCCCTGACCGCCGCGGATTTTTTTGCCCGCAGCCGCTGAAAATTCAAAAAATTTTCGCAGCTTTCGGCTCCGGCCATATCATTCTGACCATTTTCGACCGAAAAAATTACCATCTTTTTTGTCGGATATTCAAAATACAGCGGGGCAATCTATTGGTGCGGTACCCAACAAATCTTTTTTAGGAGATGGAACAATATGACCAGCAAGAACAACAGCATCAACATCCCTGAAGCCCGCGAAGCCATGGATAAGTTCAAAATGGAAGCTGCTCAGGAAGTGGGCGTCAACCTGAAGCAGGGCTACAACGGCGACCTGACCTCCCGCGAAGCCGGCTCCGTCGGCGGCCAGATGGTCAAGAAGATGAGTACCGTACGACGTGCGAACTTTACCCGCAAAGACAGGACTGCCATGGGGCATGCGATAGAGGTTCGGTACATAGCGACACTTCTCGTTTAGTAAGGTTCATGTATTTTATGAGAGCTCCTGCTGACACAAACGTGCCAGCAGGAGCTCTCTTTTTTTCGCAAAAAAGATTCGACGTTTTACGGCACATAGAATAAATCTGGCAAGTCCAGCGTAAAATCGACCGTGTATTCTTTTATGCTATTATAACCATTCTCACAGTTTATCCGTGTTCTTGATCCATGGCACCATCTGCCTCCAGTTTTAACATTTCGTCCATAAACCCAAGGACAGCCGCATGTTCCGGTTCGTCGCAGGCTCGGAACATATCGTTATTTTCCTTGTGTAATCTATCCCAAATAGCCAACTTTTTGTTATAAGCCATCTGGGCGTGAAGCAGCACTTCCTCTATGCGGTTTCTTGCGCCGCTGTTGCGGTAAAGCAGTTCCTGCTCCCCGCAGAAGGTAATCTGTACCGTCTCTTCCACTGCAACATCGGCTACTACCACTGTTACGGTAGCACAGTCTTCGTCATAGGTATATGTTGCTTCTCTGCTCGATACCAGGACCTTTTTGGGCTTTTGTATCCCCCGCAGTTTCACGGTCCAGGTTCGTTTTTCCGGAATCAGCATCAGGTCCCCTTCTGCTGCACAGATGGTCACCACCGGATTCTGGCTCCACTGCAAATTCAGTCTGGTTTTCACCCATGCACCGGTTTTATAGGCATCCGTATCTCCCGCATCTTCATACATGGTAAAACAGTTGTCGGCACCAGCAAATACCAGCAATTCCAGTTCCGCTTTTTTGCCAAGGCGATTATCAGCGTCATAGACTTCCAGCGGCAGAATTGCGCCAGCCTTTGCAAATATAGGCATCTGCTCCAAATTCCGATACACCGTCAATTCCTGCTCACCAGAATAGATATATCCGTTGAAAGCATCGATCCACTTGCCCTCCGGGAACCAGACCTTCGTTTTTCCCATGCGGGTACATGGGTCGTTTTTCTCTGTAATGGGGTTGACAAACACTTCGCTGCCGAACCAATACTGGTTTTGATAGCGGTAGGCTGCATCCTTTTCCGGGTGCGTATAATACATGGGCATAACCAGGGGAATCAGTTCCGTATGATTGCGGTAATTCATAGTATACAGGTAGGGGAACAGCCGATGCCGCAGCCGGAGCCAATCCTTTGCAATCTCCGCTTCGTAGGGGAACAAGTTCCAGGGTTCCTTCCCAGAAAACCGATTGACTGTAGAATGCAGCCGGTTAATGGGCGAAAACACCCCTAACTGCATCCATCGAATGGTCAATTCATCATCCCGATAGCCACTCATATGACCGCCAATATCATGGCTCCACCAGCTATAGCCCACGTTAGATGCATTGGCCGTAAAATAGGGCTGGAATTTTAACGACTCCCAGGTAATGGTGGTATCCCCGGAAAAACCAATAGGATACCGGTGAGAGCCGATACCGCTGTATCGGGAGAAGAACATCGGTCGTTTGCCGTTGCGGCTAATATCCAAAATGTGCAAATGGTTCAAAATCCACAAAGGATCCATCTGTTCCAAAGGACTAGCAGGGTGATTCTCATCGTGAATCCACCAGTAGTCCGTTCCCTGCTGCCAATCCATCCACCAGAAATCCACACCGTCATCTTCGTAGGGATGATGGATAATATCAAAATAATGCTCCATAAACCAGGGATTCAGGCAGTCCAGCTTTACCGGCTTCCTGCTTTCGGGATCCACGCCGCAGGCATTTGCCATGGCTTCATACATGACCTCATGACTACCTACACCATTAGCCGGGTGAAGATTCAGCGCGGTTTTCAAATGGTGGTCGTGGAGAAATTTCAAAAAATGGCGATAATCAGGAAACAGCTTTTCATTCCAGGTGTAACCGGTCCACCCTTCCAGATGCCAATTCATATCTACTACTGCCACGGAGAAAGGAATCTGCTCTTGCTCAAACCGTTTCATCAGCTGGCAATATTCCGCCTGTGTATAGGGATGGAACCGGCTCCACCAGTTGCCTAGAGCATAATCTGGCAGCAGAGGCGGAATCCCCGTTACTCGGTAATAATCCCGGATACATGCCAGATAGTCATGGCCGTAGCCGAAAAAGTAGGTATCCTCAATTCCTTCCTTACGAATCCCGAACCAGCCATCTTCTGTCAGCACCATTCTCCGGCTGTCATCAATGGCGGTATAGCCGCAGCGAGCAATAACCCCATCTTCCAATTCAACTGACCCATTGGTGCGATCCAAAGTCCGGGCAGTGCCTTTCAGTTGGTCTGCCTTTTCCCCAAAACGCCATTTGGTGGCCGGTGTGTGCTTTAATTGGATGGACAGAGTCTGGGCCGCAAAGGGCGTCTGCTTCTGATAAGTTAAAATCAGGTCTTCTGTTTCAATTCTTAGAAAATCGCTGTTTGTTTCCAAAGAAAACTCTACCGGCGGGAAATCCCGATAAAAAAAACTTTGGGTCGCGCGATTTTCAAAAACACCATCTTCATCAAATTCCAGCCGCAGCAACCGTGAAGTCAACAGGGTAAAACGATAGTTTCTACCTGTTACCATATTTTCTTCCAGGGCTTTACCGGATGTTTTCCATTGAAATCGTGTGTTTTTCATAACCCTTCTCCTATTATCAAAGAAAAGTAATGGGTACTCAGCCGTCTGGCCGTCTGAATTCCCTCGTCGGCAGACAAAGGGTCAGGGAAGTCATGTTCCTTCCCTGACCCCCTATTTTCCCATTTTTTCAGGTTGCGTGATTACTTTTCAGCCAACCAGGCGTTGATCTGGCTCTGCAGTTCGTCAATGATAGTCTTGACACCAGCGGTTTCCAGCTTGGCGTTCATTTCATCCACCACCTTGTCGGTATCGGCAGTCAGGCCCTCGTTGAGCAGATCGTAGTATTCCTCAACCACAGACTGGCAGTTGGTCATTTCCAACTGGATATTGGTGGTGTCAGGGGTGAAGCCAGCGATCTTGGAGGCCTTGGCGGAGGCATTCAACGCTGCTACCGCGGTGATGCCCTCGTCGGACTGGGTGGCTTCCAGATCCAGAACAAAGGTATTGCCCAGTCTCCAGCCGGACTGATTGTACTGGCGGTCTTCCAATCTCTGAACCTTTCCGTCGGCGGTCCTCTCATAATCCCGGCCCTCAATGCCGAAGGTCAGCAGGTTCATCAACTCGGAGGAGGTGTTCAGGTATTCCAGGAACTTCACAGCCTCAGCGGGGTGCGTGGAATTCACGTTGACGCACATCATCGTGGCGGTCACGCCTCCGGTGGTGACATATGCGTCAGAGATTTGTCTCTGGGTGACCATGAAGTTGTTGGTGCCCTGCATGGTGTCATTCTCATAGCCGGGAATGTAGGTGGAGATCTCCAGCGGACGCTCATATTGCTTATCCGTGGTAGTGCCGACTTCGGCCTTTCCGGGCATGGTGTAGCCTGCTTCCATCCACTCACGGCGTGTCCTGACAACCTCGCGCCATGCGTCCGTATCAAACTGGTTGAATACCGTGATCTTATCATCCACCAGGGAGACGGCGCCGGGAATCTTGGTGCCCAGGATGGCTTCAATGCCATAGACATAGACGAAGTCCTGCCAGTCCAGCTCGCAGATAACCTCAGCGGGATGCTCGGCACCGATGGCAGCAATGTAGTCGGTCAGATCGGCGTAGGAGGTCACATTGTCAACATCCACGGTGCCGTCAAACAACTCCACATAGTCGACAGGCACAGCAACGCTAGTAGAACGTGCCACGATCTGCTGGCAGGTAACACCGTAGATCGTACCATTGACCTTTGAACACTCCCACAGAGATTCGGGGATGGCAGCGACCAGGTCGGGGCAATCCTCCAGATACTCGTCCAAAGCCAGGAACGCTTCGTTGTTCACGTTCTGCATATAGTTGTTTCTCCAGTTGGAGGCCCAGCAAATGTCGTAATCTTCACCGGAGTTGATGACCAGCTTGATCTGCTGCTCATAGTCTCCGGGCGCGATGGGGTGGAATTCCACATGGATACCGAGATCCCGTTCCAGGAGCTCGTTGGCGGCATCATAGACGTCGTCGTTGGCCTCGGTGTCATCGCCCATGAAATACCAGCTCAGCGTGACAATTTCCTTGGGCGCGTCGGCTTCGGTCTTCTGGGTTTCGGAAGAGGAAGCGTTGTCCGCAGTGGCTGTAGCGGCGTCGGAGGTGGTGTCGGTGGTGTTGGTGGTGTCGACGCTGCTGCTGCAGGCGACGAGGCCAAGGCACATAGCCAGGACCAGAATCAGTACAAGTGCTTTTTTCATCTCGGAATCTCCTTTTTTTATTTTTTTGTGCATTCCTGCACAAAGCGACATAATTATCCCTTCACCGCGCCCACGGCAATGCCGCGGACAAAGTATTTCTGGAAAAATGGGAACGCCACGATCAGCGGACCGATGGCCACAAGGCAGGTGGCCATCCGAAGGCTATCCTCGGGCAACTGCTGGAAATAGTTTACCGCCATACCGTTTGCCACTTCCATGTTCAACGTCTCGATCTTTCCCATGAGCACATGGAGCATATATTGCAGCGTATACAGCTTGGACTTGTTGATGTACAAAAGGCAGGGATACCAGGCATTCCAGAAGCTCAGCAAATAGAACAGCGTCACCGTAGCAATGCCGCCTTTACACATGGGATAGACCATTTTGTAGAGGATGGTATATTCCCCGGCGCCGTCGATCTTCGCTGCCTCGAACACGGTGTCCGGCAGGCCCTGGATAAATGTACGGATCAGGAAGATATTATAAGGCGTGACGATATAGGGCAAAATCAAGGCCCACAGGCTGTTCTTCAGGCCCAGATACTGCGTGACGAGGATATAGATGGGCACCGTACCGCCGGAAAACAGCATGGTAAAATAGAGATAGAAGGACGACTGATTTCGCAGAACATAATTCTTCCGGCTCAGGCCGTAGGCAAACTGTACGCCAATGAGCACAGCCAGGAACGTGCCGACGATGGTCACAAACAGTGTCACGCCATATGCGTCCACAATGGTGGTGGGATTTTCAAATAGCAATTCGTAAGCCTCCAGCGTCAGCACCTTCGGGAACAGGGAGTAGCCATAGGTGTCGATGGACGATGAATCCGTGAAGGAGATCATGATGATATTCAGCAGAGGGATAATGCAGCACAGCGCAAACAGAGCGAGCACAATGTAGGAAAAGATCTTGACGCCTTTCCCTTTTCCAGTGCCAAATTCCATTTTCTTCCCTCCTCAGAACAGGCCCAGGTCTTTATCGACCCGTTTCGCCAGGTAATTCACAACGGACACCAGAATCAGGCCCACCAGCGACTGAATCAGGCCCACCGCGCCTGCAATGCCGATGTCGCCGGTTACAAACATCATGCGGTATACATAGGTATCCACAACGTCTGTGACGCTGATCAGCGTGCCGGAGTTTTGCGGTACCGTATAGAACAGGCCGAAATCCGCCCGGAAGATATTACCCACAGCCAGAATCGCCATAATTATGATGGTGGGCTTGATCATCGGCAGCATAATATGCCGGATGGTCTGCCATGTATTGCAGCCGTCAATGGCGCCGGATTCATACAGGGTCGAGTCCACGTTGATGATGGAAGAATAGTACACCAGCGAGTTGTAGCCAATGGTCTTCCACAAATAGATGGCGACCAGGAAAAACGGCCAATACTTCGGCTCATAATACCAGGATATTTTCTCCAGTCCCAGCTTGACCAGGAAGCTGTTGACCATGCCATGCTTGTAGTCAAGGAACGTGACCAGCATATAGGCCACGACGACCCAGCTCATAAAATGGGGGAAAAGCATAGTGGTCTGGAAAAACTTTAGCGACTTCCTGCTGCGAATCATAGACAAAAGCACTGCCACGAACACAGCACAGATGATACCCAAGATAATAAATACCGTGTTATAGCCCAGGGTATTGCGGATCACCCGCCCCGCATCCATGGATTTAAAGAAGAACTTAAAGTTATCCAGTCCACACCATGGAGAGCCAAAAATGCCTTTGCTGACCTTGTATCGTTTGAATGCGACCACTGCACCGGCCATCGGAATATAGCAGAAAATGAACACCTGCAGATAGACCGGGAACATCATGGAAAACAGCTCCAGCTGGTCTTTATGCAGTATTTTCGGAAATTTCCGCTTCTTGGTGGTTCCTTTTGTCCCGGCAGATGCCTTTTCGGCGTTTTCCATGGCCTTTCCTCCTTTTGGGGCCGCTCAGCAAAGCTCGATGGTCTGATTCTCAAGATGAGACGCGTTTGCGCTCTCGATCAGGATGGTTTGAACCGCGCCGTCGGCGGCGTCGGGATGGTAGGCCCGGCCGGCCTCCAGGGTATCCGCAAATTTCTGCGCCTGCACCACGAAAATGTCCATGCCGCCGATGGGTTCCACGGAAACGGTCCGGTAGCCCTGATCGGTGTTCAGCACGATCCGGTCGGGGCGTTCCACGCGCATGTACCCCTTTTCGCCCACGAAGGTCAGGGCAATGTCATAGCCGGTCCAGGCGGTATGGGTGGAATAGCTGCTCATCAATTGGCCGATCACGCCATTTTCATACTCCACATCCAGATACGCCTGATCCTCCCGCTTCCAGCCCAGGTCATAGCCCAGCTTGGCCCGAACGCGGACGGGCTTGGTATCCATAATGTAGTCGATCAGGTCATAGTCATGGACAGACAGCTCATACATACAGCCGGTATTCTTGATCCACTGCCGGGCAGGATCTTCGGTATACGGTTGGTTTTTCACAGCGGACACGGCAAAGACCTTGCCGATCTCCCCGATCAGCTCCTTGGCCTTGACGAAGCAGGGCTCATAGCGCATCTTGAAGCCGATCCCCACAGGCACCCCGGTCTCTTCACTCTTCCGGACAATTTCCTTGGCCTGGCCGATCTCCATGGTGATGGGCTTCTCGCAGAACACGGGAATCCGGCGCTCCAGCAGATCCATGACGATCTTGTAATGGGCGCTGGGCGGGGTGACCACGCTGACCAGATCCAGCTTTTCCGGGCAGTCGTCAATGCTCCGGTAGGCCCGGCCGCCGAACTCGGCGGCCAGCTTTTCTGCTCGCTCCAGGTCGAAGTCAATCAAAGCCGCCAGTTCCGTATTGGGAACTTTGGAATAAGCGTTTGCGTGAAGGCGGCCAATGCCGCCACAGCCGATAATACCAACTTTCATCATCAATTGCGCCTCCTGCTCCGTTACATTACACGCTGGATGTACCGGACACACGCGGGAACGCCGGTTTCGGCGTCCTCCAGCTGATCCGGGTACCATCTTTTTTCATACTCGAACGAGCAATAGCCGTCATATCCGATTTCTTCCAGCTTCTTGACAATCTTATCCCAGGGAACGATCCCCTGCCCCACAGCACAGGCTTTCCGGTTTTCACCCTCCATGAAGAAATCCTTCACATGGACATAGGCGATGATGTCCTTCTGCACATCAAAGGTGTGCTCCCAGGGCTCACTGGTGTCGTACAGCACGTTGGCGGGGTCGTACAATGCCCGAACATTGGGGCTGCCGACTTCCGCGATCAGCCTGGCCGTGGCTTCGCCGGTGCGGGTCATGGTGCCGGGGTGGTTCTCCACAACAACGGTGATGCCGCATGCCTCCGCAGCAGGCGCGATCTCCTTCAGTGCATCCACAGCGCGAATCCAGTTTTCCTCCATGGTTCCGCCGGCATTGTCGGTTCCGCCGTAAGCACGGACAAACTTGGCGCCCATCCGCTTGGCCAGTTGGATGGCCCGCTTCATTCCTTCGATGTTCTCCCGGCGAACTTGCTCGTCGCTGTTGTTGATGTGCCAGTAATAAGGGGTCAGCGTGACCACACCATCCGGCAGCTTTCTGGCCGCTTCCATGACTTGCTCTATTAATTCGTCCGGCGCGTCGATCCAGAACGTTCCGCCCTCCTGGGCCACAATCTCAATGGCATCCATTCCGATGCTACTGTACAGGTCGATGGCCCGGCACACATCCAGCTCTGGCGTACCCATGGTATGCCCAACAAATTTCATCGAAAACTCCTCCTAAGAATGTTTCTTACGCATTGATCAAAGATAGCAATGTCTTTGCATCCTGCTCCAGATGCCGTGGGTCATTGTCCTTGATGAACTCCAGCATCAGGCTGTGGGGCTTCCCGTCCGCCCGAATGAGATCCACCCACGATTTCCACAGCGGGCGGCCCTCTTCCAGGGGGAACCGGGTTTCCCCGCAGTCCCAGTAGAAGACGTGGACATCCCGCATCCGGGGCAGCACCATTTTCAGTGCCAGCAGATTATCCTCCCGGGACAGGCAGAAATTGGGCTGCCAATACAGCCGCATATTCTCCCGGCCGATCTCCCGGTGTACCTCCGTGGCACTGAAACGGTTGTCGGTCAGCGTCCAGCCATGGTACTCGTAGCAGATATCAATCCCCTCAGCAGCGGCCATGTCACAGATCTCCCGGGTATCCCGAATCACCTGCTGCACATAGGCTTCGTCTGCCCGCCAGGACCATTTGGCGCCGGCCCACACACGAATGGCAGGCGCGCCCAGCGCTTTGGCGCTGGCCAGCACCGGGGCAAAGGCTGCGGCCCTTTGCTCGCCCGGCCGGAAGTAGGAGCCATAAGCAAGCACTTCCAGCCCTGCCTGCCGTGTCAGATCGCCAATGCGGCCGGCATTTTCCGTGTCGCCGGGCGTTACATGGACGTCTCCGCCCCACTCGATGCCATCCAGGCCGCATTGTTCGACCAGTGCAATGATCTCCTCCGGCGTCTTCTGCCGGAAAGAAACAGAAACAAGTCCAGATTTCAGCATATCATTCTCCTTGCCGCCGGCGGTATTTCTCCCATACGGTTTCAAACCACAATTCTGTTTTGGGCAGAGGACGAACCGGCGCAAAGCTGCAGCCCTCCGTCATTTGATATTGAAGCACCTGGTCATCATAGCGGCTGTCGCTGGAAACCAAGGTATTTCTGATCTGTTCGACGCTGCTGAGATCCATGGGTTCCCTGCAGCAAATTGAGCCGCCCCGGGTACCTATCTGTCCGGCGGCATACAGGATGGATTCCATCACTGCGTTGGCCGTGATCATCATATCCCGGGTCTTGAACCAGCGCACCGGGTCCGTTTTTCCCGCCAGACCTTGCAGCGCTTCCAGGGCAGCTTCCAGCCGCGTCCTGGCCTCTGTCAGGCAGCGGACATCCCGGAGATGCGCGCCGCAGGCGCTCATCTCCGCCGCCACCGCGTCCCGCATCCGGTCCAGCTGTTGGTTGTCGCCGTCTCCCGCCGCGCGTTGGAAAAACCACCAGGAAAGGTCGGCGTGCGCCGCAAAGGCCGCAATGCTTTTTTCCCGGTTCCGCTTCTGCCGGACGATATGCTCCGCCGCCCGCAGACTGCCGACCTGGGTGGAATTCAAGGCTGCGCCGCCGGGACGGTACACGCCGAAGGTGGCGGCCGCTTCTCCCGCCGCATAGAGGCCCGGAATGCTCGTCTGCCAGTCTGCATCCACCGCAACGCCGCCATTGCAATGCTGGGCGGCCACGGTTATGCGCAGCATATCCTTGCGCAGGTCGATTCCATGGGACAAATACAGGTCGATCGCCTTCGGGTTCATCTTCTCCAACCGGTCAATGGGGAGCGGAAGCAGGGCGCCGGAGTTTTGCAGGTATGTATAGGTCTCCCGGGAAAGGATGTCCAGCCCCTGCTCCAGGGCCTTGGGCTCTGAACGGTAGTCCAGATATACCTTCCTTTTTCGGTTGATCTCTTCATTGTAGACGATCATATCAATGACCGAGGACCCCCGGAGCTTTGCCGAATCAAAGGGCCACTGGTAGCCCTTCAAGAACACCTGATCCATAGCTTCCACGGGATCAGAAAAATACTCGTACAAGAACTCCCGCTCCACGCCCTGGTCATCCACAGAAACGTATCGGGGCAGCACCTGCTGAT
>CAMBCW010000034.1 GCA_945864925.1 uncultured Clostridia bacterium | reverse complement strand
ACACACTGCATATCGTCGGCAGCGTCAGATGTGTATAAGAGACAGCGGCAGCCCCCGGGCAGCCGCCGAAGATCGAACCCCAGAAACCGGTGACCAACCATCAGTTTTCCACGGCGGACGGATCCTACCGCATCAATCTGACCCAGGACTTTATTTCCCTGACCTGCAGCCGCTATACCCGCTGGGAGGAGTTTGCCAAGATGATGGACAAGCCCCTGGCCAGTTTCATCAAGCTCTACCAGCCGGCCTATTTTGAACGGGTGGGGCTGCGGTATCTCAATGCCTTTTCCCGCCGGGATCTGGACCTGGAGGATACGCCCTGGAAAGAGATGCTGGAGCCTGCGTATCTGGGACTGCTGGCCTCGGAGGATGTGCCGGAGCGGGCCTTTACCCGCTGCACCCAGGATGTGGATGCGGCCATTCCCGGCGGCTGCCGTATGAAGCTCCATGTGGGCCCCGGCCTGCTCAAGCGGGGAAATGACGCCTCCGACAAAGAGGTCAAGCTCATTTTTGACCTGGATGTGTCCATGAGCGGCAATGTGCCCGTGAATATGGCTGCGGCTTCCATGCAGACGGCCCATACCCAAGCCGGCAGCATCTTCCGTGACGCTGTCACGGACACCCTGCACGATGCGATGGAGCCGGAAAACTGAGAAAAAAGTTGAAATAGGGCGAAACCTTTTGCGGTTTTTTGCGTCTGTTATTATTAGACTGTTTCAAGACGAGGGAGAGCGCTGCTATGGGATCCGTCAGTCAGATTATCGGAGAAGTGAAAAAGGTGATTGTCGGCAAGGACCGGACGCTGCTGTGGGTTTTGACCACCATCCTGGCACGGGGCCACATCCTGCTGGAGGATATCCCCGGCGTGGGCAAAACCACCATGGCGCTGGCCTTTTCCAAGGCCCTGGGTCTGGAATACGGACGGGTACAGTTCACACCGGATGTGCTGCCCTCGGATATTACCGGCTATAGCGTCTACCAGAAAGAGACAGGCAAGATGATCTACCAGCCCGGTGCGGTGCTGACCAATGTGTTTTTGGCGGACGAGCTGAACCGGGCCACCTCCCGCACGCAGTCCGCTCTGCTGGAGGCCATGGAGGAGGGCCAGGTGACCGTGGACGGTCAGACCTACGCCTTGCCGCAGCCCTTTTTCGTCATCGCCACCCAGAATCCCACCGGCGCCTCCGGAACCCAGCTGCTGCCCGACAGTCAGATGGATCGCTTCACCATCCGCCTGTCCATTGGCTATCCGGCCCCGGAGGACGAACGGGAGTTGGTGCTGAACCGCCAGAAGGGAAACCCTCTGGACCAGGTGCGCCAGGTGGTGACCCGGCAGGAGCTGCTGGCCCTGCAGGATCAGGCGGACAGCGTGTACATCAAGCCCGATGTGGTGGACTATATGGTCGCCTTGGTGTCCGCCACCCGATCGGATCCCATGATTCTCCGGGGCGCCAGCCCCCGGGCCACTCTGTCCATGGCATCCATGGCCAAGGCTGTGGCTATGCTGAAAGGCCGGGACTATGTGACACCGGAGGATGTGCAGACCGTCTTTGTGGACACGGTCAGCCACCGCCTGCTTCTGGCGCCGGAGGCAGAGGCCCGGGATGTGTCCGAAGTCCAGCTGCTGCAAACCATCCTGCGCAAAACTGCTGCGCCCCGCCTGCGCTGAGCCATGGTGAGAAATTGGTTGGTATATTTACTGGGCCTGGCCGGCGCCGTGGCCTTCCACGCCTTTTACTTCGGCTGGTATTCCTGGTTCATTTTGGTGCTGGCAGTTTGCCTGCCTCTGTTTTCCCTGTTGGTGAGTCTGCCGGCCATGCTGCGGGTGCGGCTGCATCTGGATGTGCCGCCGGATTGCCTGCGGGGAGAGCCGGCCTATGTGACGCTGCGGGTTTCCAATGGCTTTCTGCCCATACCGCAGTGCCGGTTCCGATTGGTGGTACATACCGTCATGACCGGAAGGCAGGTTACCCTGAAGCAGCAGACCCCGGGCCACGAGAACTGGTATGTTCCCCTGAATACGGCGCACTGCGGCATTTTGCGGTGCGAAGCGCAGAAGGGCAGGGTTTTTGACTACCTGGGCCTGTTCCGTTTACCGGTCCGGGTGGGGAAACCGGTGGAAATCATGGTAAAGCCGGTTCCCGCGGAGCCGGAAAAGCTCCCCAATCTGACCCAGTTTTTGGCCCGGCGGCGGCAGCCCAAGCCCGGCGGTGGTTTTTCCGAGGAACATGAGCTGCGGGATTACCGTCCGGGCGACAGCATGCGGGACATGCACTGGAAGTTGTCGGTGAAAACGGACCGGCTCATTGTCCGGGAAGCCCAGGAGCCTGTCCGCGGTCTGACGCTGTTGACCTTCGATCTGGCCGGCGGGCCGGAGCAGGTGGACGCCACCCTGGAACAGCTTCTGTGGCTGTCACAATGGCTGCTGAACCACGAGACGGAGCACCAGATTCTCTGGATTGATCCGGCGGATTGTGAAATTGCCACAGCCAATATCCAGAAGCCGGAGGACCTGGAGGAGCTGCTGCCCCGGGTGCTGGGCGTGCTGCTGCGGCGGGATACGCCGTCTCTGGCGTCCCGGCGGTTTTCCAGCGCCTCCTGGCGCTACCATATTCAGCCGGGACAGGAGGTGCAGCCATGAAGCAGGACCGCATGACTGTGCCTACTTTTTTGATAGCCGCCATGCTGGCCGCGCTGGTCAGCTTCTCCGGTACCATGTGTTTGGCGGATGCCTATTCCATGGACTGCAGCCGGACGGTGCTGCTGGCCTGCTGCTGTACTGCAGCGGTGTTGGCGGCTGCCTCCATGTGGCCGCGGCGCAGCTGGCCTCTGGCTCTGGCGGCTGCGGTCCTTTATCTGGCGGTGCTGGTCTGGCAGCGGGAGCCCATGGAGAACAGCCTCCAGGCCGTGCTGTTCCGGATCTCCGGCGAGTGGGCCCTGTGCTTCGAAAATGTGCAGATCATTGGACAGGAAGGCGGAGATCCGCTTTGGATTCTGGCGGCTCTGGCCGTGCCTCTGGCCTGGCTGACCGCCTGGGTATCCAGCCGGGAGGGGAGCGCCATTTTGGTGCTGCTGGCCTGTATGCCGGTGCTGCTGCTGAGTTTGATCATTGTGGACATTGCACCGGTGCTTTGGCTGATTCTCCTGACGGGCGCTTTGATGCTGCTGGTGATCAGCCACAGTGTGCGGGAGCGGAGTCCCGCCGAGGGCAGCCGCCTGGCCTGGTGGCTGGTACTGCCCACGATCATTCTGGTGTCGGGAATCACGGTCCTCTGGCCGCCGGCAGATTATGTCCGGGCCGACTGGTCCGAGACACTGCAGACCATGGCGGAAGCCCGGGTCAATCTGAAAAAATGGCAGGAGCAGACCTTCTCCTCCTATCCGAAATGGAACCGGGAGCTGCAGAAAGTGGATCTGAGCGAGGTGGGACCCAAGGTCCTGACCGGCGTCCATGTCCTGGACTACCGTGCCGACGCGGAGGTCGCCTATCTGCGCGGCGTCAGCCTGGGGATTTACGGGGATAACAGCTGGACAGCCATCGATTCTGCAGCGTACTATGCCCAGGGGATTGAATCATCGCCCCTGGTCGCGGCTACGGATGGCTCGGCCACGCTGGAAATCAGAACCGAAAGCCGGGAACCGCTGCTTTACACCACATACTATCTGGCAGCGTTGCCGGAGCAGGGCAAGACGGTGGATGACGCCTATCTCCAGAACAGTCACCGGCAATCGGCGTACACCATTTCTTTTGAGCCGCCCCTGCGGTATCTGGTCCGGCAAACCGATGCCTATGAGCAGTTTGTCTACAGCCAATATCTCCAGATACCGGAACAGCTGCAGGAGGCCCTGAAGGAGATTGCCAAGGGCGCCGGCCTGATGGGGGCGCCGGCAGAGACGGTGGTGGACTATGTCCGTACCAGCGGTATCTATGATTTGAATACGCCGGCGGTGCCGGCAGGGGAGGATTTTGTCCTCTATTTCCTGCAGCAGAGCCGGCAGGGTTACTGCGTCCATTTTGCATCCGCCGCGGTGATGCTGCTGCGGACTGTAGGCATTCCGGCCCGCTATGTCACAGGCTATGCGGTATCCGGCGAGACAAACCAATGGAACCCGGTGACGCAGGATGACGCCCACGCCTGGGTGGAGTACTATGTGGACGGCCTGGGCTGGCGCCCTCTGGATCCCACGCCGGCGGACCGCACGGAAGTGCCGGAGCCGGAACCGGAACCGGAGGAACAGACGGAACCGCAGGATCTGCCGGCCCCGTCGGAGCCGGCGCCTTCTCCGGATCAGCCGGAACAAACGCCTGCAAAGCAGCCGGAGCAGCAGGCCGGCCAGACTGCGGGAACCGCGCCGCAGGGGGGAAAGACAAATCTTCGTCTGTCGCCGAAGCTGCTGTGGCTGCTGGCGCTGCCGGGATTGGCGGCCCTGCTGTGGCTGCGCCGCTGGCTTGGTCTCCGCTACCGCCGGGAGCGCTGTACCAAGGGCCATCCAAACCGCCGGGTGTTGACCTACTGGCGCTGGCTGACCCACCTGTCCCGGGCCGCAGAAATGCCGCCGGAGGAGGAACTTCTGGCGCTTGCTGAAAAAGCCCGGTTCAGTCAGCACACCATGAATGACCAGGAACTGGAGCAGATGCGCCTGGCAGTGGATCGCCGGGTTGCAGCCCTGAAAACAGCCCCGAAGCGCAAGCGGCTGTGGTACAAATACGGATTGGTGCTGTATTAAAAAAGGAGGAACGGTTACCGTTCCTCCTTTCAGACTGTCGAAAAAACCCAGCACCAGCTGGACTTTTTCGACAGTCTGAGCTTCCCCTCAAGGGAAAGCCTTCTATTGAATATGCGCATGGTTGTTGATATGGTCGATACAGTAGCAATAATAGCCGTTGCATTTGGAGCAATAGCGGAACTCCAGGTTGGGGTATTGCGTATCGGTTCTGCCGCAGACGGTGCATTTGTGGCGGTAGGGCGCTTCGCCGGATTTGCTGCGGTAGTCCTTGGCCCAGTTGGGGCTGGGCTTTTCCTGCTTTTTCCCAAAGTTGCCAAAGGGCTTCTTGGGCCGACCCTTGGGCTGAAGAAAGTCCGGCAGGATTCGCAGCACATCGGAGCCGAAAAACAGGAAATAGTTCAGCAGTGCAAACACCGGGAAGAAATTCAGATGAATCACGTCCCAGATGGTGACGGCGAAATAGAACCAGGCCAGGTATTTCATTTTGATGGGGATAATGAAGAACAGCAGCACCTGATTCTCCGGATACAGCGTGGCAAAGGCCAACAGCAGGCTCAGGTTCAGGGAACTGGTGGTGGCTGTGACACCCAGCAGCAGGGCTGCGGCGTCGGTGATCAGGACGCCGACCAGATAGAACAGGTTGAACCGGAAAGGGCCCCACTGGGCTTCAATGGACTTGCCGATATAATAGTAGAAGAACATGGAGATTGCCAGGAACAGAATATTGCTGTCGGAGGGGATGATAATATAGGTGAATAACCGCCAAATCTGTCCGTGCAGGATGGAACTGCCGTCAAACCGCAGGGCACGGTACAGGGCATAGCTGGGATCAATCTGCATGAACAGATACATCACAGCCGTGCCGATGGCAACATACAGCATCAGGTTGGAAATACCCTGGTTGCGGTGGCGGTAACAGAATCGCTCAAAATCTCTGCGCAAGTTTTTCAAAAGGAACCCTCCTTTGATCAGTGCTCCTATTGTATCTTACCCTGGCAGAAATGTCCATAAACGAATTATGAATTTTTCTTTTAAATCTCTTGACAAAACAGGGGAACTGTCTATAATGAAAGATACGAATTGAATAGGCCTTATCAAGAGTGGCGGAGGGACCGGCCCTATGAAGCCCGGCAACCTGCAGATGCAAGGTGCCAAATCCGGCGGTGGAAATCGAAAGATGAGGGAATGTCTGCCTGTTACGCCTCGTCTGTGACGAGGCGTTTTTTGTGTCAAAAAATCAGAAAGGAATGATTTTTCTTATGAATTGGAATGGAAAAAAGAGAATTTTCACTTCGGAATCCGTGACGGAGGGCCATCCGGACAAGGTCTGCGATCAGATCTCGGACGGCGTTCTGGACGCGATCCTGGCCCAGGATCCCATGGCACGGGTGGCCTGTGAGTGCGCTGCGACCACCGGCATGGTAGTGGTCATGGGTGAGATCACCACCAGCTGCTATGTGGATATCCCGGATGTGGCCCGCAAAACCCTGAACAAAATCGGCTATGACAGCCCTGAGGCCGGCTTCAATGGCAACACCTGCGCCGTCCTGACGGCCATCGACGAGCAGTCGCCCGACATCGCCATGGGCGTCAACAACTCCTATGACGACGCCGCTCAGACCGGCGCCGGCGACCAAGGCATGATGTTCGGCTTCGCCTGCGATGAGACCGACGTCCTGATGCCTGCCCCCATTGAGTATGCCCACCAGCTGAGCCGGGCCCTGGCCGCCGCCCGCAAGAGCGGTAAGCTGCCCTGGCTGCGGCCGGACGGCAAGAGCCAGGTCTCTGTTCAGTATGGTGAGAACGGCGCCGTGGAGCGCTTCGACACTGTGGTCATCTCCACCCAACACAGCGACGAAATTGCCATTGAGGACCTGCGGGAGGCTGTCATTGAGGAGATTATCAAGCCTACGCTGCCGGCCAATCTGGTGGACGGCCAGACCCGTTTCCTGGTGAACCCCACCGGCCGGTTTGTCATCGGCGGTCCTGTGGGCGACACGGGTCTCACAGGCCGCAAGATCATCGTGGACACCTACGGCGGCTATGCCAGCCACGGCGGCGGCGCCTTCTCCGGCAAGGACCCCACCAAGGTGGACCGCAGCGCCGCCTATATGGCCCGTTATGTGGCCAAGAATCTGGTGGCCGCCGGCCTGGCCAGGAAGTGCCAGATTGAACTGGCCTATGCCATCGGTGTGGCGGAGCCGGTTTCCGTCCTGGTAGAGACCTTCGGTACCGGCAAGGTGTCCGACGAGCAGCTGGCCCAGTTGGTGCGCCGGTGCTTCGACCTGCGTCCCGCTGCCATTATTGAGGCACTGGATCTGCGCCGTCCCATCTATGCCCAGACTGCGGCTTACGGCCACTTCGGCCGCGCTGACCTGGATCTATCCTGGGAAAAGACCGACCGTGTCGATGCCCTGCTGGGGAATTTGTAAATCAGCAAAGAATTCTTCACAAACAAGGACCTGCCGCAAAATAGCTATTTTGCGACAGGCATTCGTGTTCCCTGGCTGCTTACCGGGTCTAAATCAAGCGCCATCAGGCATGCCGGCCAGGGTCAGCAGAACGATGGCCAGGAGGCCTGCGAGAAATATGGCGGCCCAGATCCAGAATTTTTTGCATTTTAACGTAAGCGGTTTTTTCATCCGTTCCAAAACGATGCCCATTACCATGGAAAACAGAAAGATACCGCCCCAGATGATCCAACCGTAATGGCTGTGCCCATATACGGCCCCAGCGGGACAAGCACCCAATTGCTCGCCGAGCAGCAGACCGATTCCAAAGGCAAAAAGGGTGGTGAAAGAGAAGCGGTACTTTCCCCAAAGCACCGGGACAACGGAAACTGCCATGGAGAACCAGAACAGCTTCTGCCTGAGAAGCCATCCGTAGAGATAAGTCAGCTGCGTGGGGTCTGTTCCGAACAGCCATCCCAATACGCTGCTCTGCGATGCGGTGCAGCAAAAAAATCTGCCAAGCAGATAGACTACGCCATAGCCCGCGGCGGTGGTCAGGGCGCACAGGACGTTTCGCTTCCACCTGGCCTGCGGAGCGACTGCCGGCGGGGCGGTCTCCTGCTGTTCGGGAGCCAGCAGCAGGTCCACCGTCGTTCCGAAGACCTCCGCCAATTTGAACAGATTTTCCGTACTGGGCGCAGACTGCCCACGCTCCCACTTTGTGACAGCCTGTCTGCTGACGCCGATCAGTTCTGCCATTTTTTCCTGTGACAGGCCGCAGCGCTTTCGCTGTGCCCGGATTCGTTCACTCAGCGACATAGGTATCACCTCCGCTTCCATTGTAGCAGAAATGGTGCGTTCATTCCATCAACTGTACGGCAACAATTGGTTGCATGTGTGAAATAAAATGGGATTCCTTCGCGTCAAGTCCGGTCCTGGGCTTTTTTTCGATGGACGGCGGCAAAATAGATGCCGCACAGAAGAATCTGCACCACGGTGGAAGCCGGCGTGGCCAGACCGATGCGAAACAGCGATGGCACAGCCTGCCGGCTCATGAGCCAGGAGATGGGGATGCGCACCAGAAATGCGCCGACAATTCCCTGCAGCATGACAAAGGTGGTATTGCCGCAGCCATTGAAGTAACCCACGAAGCAGAAGAGGAAAGAGGTCAGCAGGCAGTCAATGGCATAGGCCTTCAGATACTCCGCTGCCGCACCGATCACGTCCGGATCCCGTGCGAACAGTCCGGCCAGCAGATCGCCGTGGAAGAAATTCAGATACCCCATGACCAGACCCACGGCCAGGGAGGTTGCGATGCCGTACAGAAGGGCTCTTTTGGCCCGCGCAGGTTGGGCGGCCCCCATATTCTGGGCCACAAAGGCGGACGTGGACTGCATAAAGGCGGAGGGCACCAGCATGACAAAGCCGCAGAGCTTTTCCGCCACCCCCACACCGGCGGAGGCGGTCAAGCCCAGACCGTTGACAATGGCCATGATCACCAGAAAGGAGATACTCACCAGCAGATCCTGCAGGGCGATGGGAATTCCCAGCACCAGCAGCTGCCGGATATGGCCGGCCCGGGGCCGGAGATCCTGCCGACAGAAGGTGAAGGGCAGCTGGCGGCGGCGAATCAGCAGCAGGGAGAGCAGAACGCTGACCGCCTGGGCCAGTACGGTGGCCAGGGCAGCGCCGGCAGCGCCCAGCTGAGCGCCGGCGACCAGCACCAGATCGCCGAGAATATTCAGGACGCAGGCAATGAAAACCGTGATCAGAGGCATATTGGAATCGCCAATGCCGCGGAAAACACTTCCCACCAGATTGTAAGCCACGATGAACACTGCGCCGGCGGAGCAGATGGTCACATAGGAGACAGTCCGGTCAAAGGCCTCCGCCGGCGCCTGCATAATTCGGGCCATGGCGCCGGCCGCAAAGACCATGACCACGGAAACGACGACGGCCAGGATGCCGAAGAGCCAGATGCCGCTGCCGATGATGCTGCCGGCTTCCCGCTGCCGGCCCTCGCCGATTTTCCGGCCCACCAGCACGGTCAGGCCCATGGCCAGGCCGGTGATGACCACGGTGACGGAATGCATGATCTGGCTGCCGGTGGCCACAGCCGAGACGTCGGCCGAGGTGCCAAATTGACCGACCACCAGCAGGTCCACTGCGCCATACATGGTCTGCAGCAGCAGTGCCAGCAGGACCGGCAGGGCGAAACGGATCAGCGGAGCAAAGATCTTGCCCTTCGTGAAATTCTGTGTCTGATTCATAATTCCTCCTACAGAAAAAAGCCGGATAAGACTCCGGGCGGCACCCGGCATCTTATCCGGCTTTGTGATTGCGATCACAAGCCCTCCGATGAGCAACATACAGTCTAGCGGAAGGAAGGGAAATTGTCAAGCATCTTCCTTATTTTTCCACAAAGAGCACGGCGTAGGCCCCGGGGCCCACATGGGCGCCGATGGTGGGGCCCACCTGCAGCCGTCTGGCGGCGGGATAACCGGCAGCGGCCATTTTTTCCTCCAGCTTTTGGCAGTTTTCCTCGCCATAGGTATAGAGAGACCAAATGGGGAACCGCTCATCCAGCGGATAGGAGCGGAGCTTTTCCACCAGCAGCTGCATGGCCTTGCCGCGGCCCAGGCACTTGCCGGCGGACGCAACATCACCCTCCGGCATGACGGTGATCACCGGCTTGATTCCTGCCAGTTCTCCCACAGCGGCGGAGACTCTGCCGAGACGGCCTCCCCGCCGGAGGTATTCCAGAGTATCCAGCCCGGCAAAAAGGTGGATTTTGGACTTGACCGCTTCACATTGCTGCACGATTTCCTGGGCGGAATGGCCTTCCCGGATCAATCCGGCTGCATACTCTGCCAGAATTTCAATCATATGGGTGGCAGCCCGGGTGTCGATGATATGGATGCCGTCATATCCCACCATGGAGCGGGCCATACAGGCGTTTTGGTAGGTGCCGCTGAGGGCGGAGGAGAGGGCAAGATAGATCAGTTCCTCTCCCCGGTCCCGAACGCCCTCAAACAGTTCCAGAAAGGCCTGGGGAGAAGGCTGCGAGGTGGTGGGGAAGCACTTGGTCTCCATCAGCAGCCGGTAAAAGGTGTCGCTGTCGATGTCGATCCCATCCTGATACTCCCGGCCGTCGATGTTCAGGGTGATGGGAATATAGAAGCTGCCGAGGTCTGAAGGGTTCCGGCAGTCGGAGGCGGAATCCACCAGTAGTTTGATCATATTATGACTCCCTTTCTTGCCCGTCCTGCGGGGAAACCGCGGACCGTTCGGGCACATATCCTGCCTGTTCGATGCGGCTGACGCTGCGGATAAACGCCTCTGCGTCCCCCGGACCGATGATTTCAATGATATGCTGCGCCACCTGCAAGGAGGCGGCGTGGGCCTGCAGGAAAACAGGCAGGTTGCTGCTGACGCATTTGACGGACACCGTGCGCCGGTCTCCGCTGCCGGGACAGCGCTCCAGAAGGCCCTTGCGCTCCAGGGAGTTGACGGTCCGGTTCACCAGAGATTTGAGCATCTGTGTTTCCTGAATGATTTCTTTGATGGAGATCAGGCCGATGCCATCCTCCAGGTAGCGGTGGTAGACCAGAAGCATCACGGCGGCTTCGTTATAGACCAGACCTTGGGAGATCCGGTTGTTCTTCAAAATGCCGGAGAGCTTGACCCAGGCCCGCAGCAGCTTCTCCGCCTGTGTGGGTTCTCCCATTTGGAATTTCCTCCCAAAATAGTAAACAAAGTGAACAAGTTGCATTATAGCCGCTGCAGCGTGGAATGTCAAGGAGGGAAATGCCCTGCGGTTGACAGAAGAAAGGCCGGGGATTATAATGAATCCATCAAAGAATCCCTGCGATTGGAGAAAACCATGAAAAGCTCTGCGATAAAAGGCCGTTGTACGGCCTGGCTCCCGCGCATTGTGTTCCTGCTGTGCCTTCTGCAGCCGGTGCTGGATGTGCTTTCCTTCTGGCTGGACGAGCTGGGGCTGTCCAACGCCCTGACCACGGTTCTGCGCTTTGCCATGCTGGCAGCCGTTGTGCTGCTGGGATTTGCGCTGTCCCGGCAGAAACGGTACTATTTTGCCCTGGCGGCTGTTCTGGCGCTGCTGACGGCGGGCCATGTGGCCGCCTGCAGCCAATGGGGCTATGATGCGCCCCTGGCGGATCTGGCCAACACCCTGCGGATCTATCAGCTGCCCCTGATGACCCTGGTCTTCATCACCTTTGTGGAGCGGAACCGGGACTGCCTGGCGCAGCTGCGCCGTGGTTTTTTCTGGTGCCTGCTGCTCTGCGCCGCCGTGGAGGTGCTCAGCGTGGTGACGGGCACCAATCCCTATACCTATGAGAATAAATCCATCGGCATTCTGGGCTGGTTTTATTTTGCCAATTCCCAGAGCGCCATCTTGTCCATGCTGGTTCCCGTGGCCATTGCCTATGTGCTGGACCGGCGGCCGGGGCAGCTTTGGCCGCTGCTGGCCGTGACGCTGGCGGGGCTGGGTGTGCTGTATTTCCTGGCTACCCGGCTGGCCTATATGTCCATGGTGGCGGCCGGCCTGGGTCTGGCAGTGAGCCTGGTGATTCTGGGGAGAACCAGGGGCCTGGACGGGAAGAAGGCGGCAGCGGTGCTGCTGGCCTGCACCATTGTGGGTCTGGCGGGCTATACGGTCTCACCCATGTACCGCAACAATGTGCTGGTGGCACAGAACAAGGTGCTGAAGCAGCAGGACATTGATGAAAAGGTGGCTGCTGACGAGGCTGCCGCAATGGCCCGGGGACTGGAGGGTCAGGCCCTGGCGGAGGCACGGCTGGCGTCCGCCTATGAGGAATACCTGGCCGGCCCAACGGGGGAATTCGGCCTGAGCCGGACGGCGGCGCTGTTTGACTATTCCACCGACGCCGGCCGCATTGCCGACAACCGGTTGGAGCGGCTGGGCTTCTGCCGGCTGCTGATGGAGGATGGCCCCGGCTTGTCCTTCTGGTTCGGCCTGGAGCGGGAGGATATGAGCTACGACGGGGTCACCTATGATGTGGAAAACGACTTCCATGGGATTTTCTATCTCTGCGGCGCTGTGGGTCTGGCTCTGATGCTCCTGTTTTTCGCCTGGTTCCTGGGACGAATTGCCCTGGCACTGATCCGGGATTTCCGGGGAACCTTTACCCTGGAGGCTGCCGGCTGCGGCCTGGCCCTGTGCTGCGCCCTGGCTCATGCCTATTTTACCGCCGGCGTCCTGCGGCGGCCCAATGCGACATTCTATCTGGCGGCGCTGCTGGCTGTGGCCTATGGCCTGACCCGGCGGCCTCACGGAAATATTGAGGTTGATGCATGAAAAAATTCGAAACAATCCGCAGCCGGCTGACGGCCGGGCTGCCCTGGTTTGTCCTGTTTCTGTTCCTCTTTCAGCCGGTGATGGACTGCATTTCCTTCTGGACTACCCAGATGGAGTGGAGCAACGCCCCGATGCTGCTGCTGCGGTTCGGCGTTCTGGGGGTGACGGTGCTCCTGGGCTTTGGCCTGTCCCACCGCAAGTGGATCTACTGGGTGGCTGCCGCCGTGTGTTTGGTCATCGGTGCAGGCCACGTCTATGCGCTGTATGACTATGGCGCGCCCGCAAGTCTGGTCAGTGACCTGACCAACTATGTGCGGGTGCTGCAGATGCCTGCCACAGCGCTGTGCCTGATCACCTTTCTGCGGGAGAACGAGGCCTGTTACAAGACCATGAAATGGGGCATGGCAGGAAGCCTGGCCATCATTCTTGTGGTGGAGGTGCTGGCGTCCCTGACCGGCACGGAGCCTCATACCTATGTGGACGGCCGGGGCTATTTGGGTTGGTTCAATAACACCAATTCCCAGAGCAGCATCCTGTGTATGCTGGTGCCGGTGGCCTCGGTGTGGATGTATGAGAAAAAGGGCCTGAAGAGCCCCTGGTTTTGGGTGGCCCTCCTGGGCGGTATGGCGGCCATGTTCCTCCTGGGCACCCGTCTGGGCCTGTTCAGCCTGGCTGCCACAGGCTTCGGCCTGGCGCTGTCCCTGCTTCTTATCCGGCCGGTCCGGTGGAAGCCGGCCCTGGCCTTTGCCTGTGCGGCAGTGGCGTTTTTGCTGCTGCTGCCCTGGTCTCCCATGTCGGTCCATCAGGACACCTACAGCTTCGTGCAGACCAATCGGCAGGCCATCATCGACGAGCGTCTGGCGGCCTATGACCTGAAGCCCCTGGATGAGGAAGGTATTTCCGAAGAGGAACTGGCGGCCCGGAAGGCCCTGTGGGTGGAGGCTTTGGCCTATACCTATAATTACCACGCCCACGATTTTGTGCAGATCTTTGGCCTGGAACGCACCATTGAACACTATAACTATTCCACGGACATCAATGTCATCACGGAGCAGCGGCCGAAGAAGCTGCTGTTCGGCCGGATGCTCATGGAGGATTCCCCGTTCTCTGCCCGCCTGTTCGGCGTGGAGCTGGCACGGTTTACTGTAGGCCAGAATAACTACGACGTGGAAAATGACCTCCACGGCATCTATTTCCTCTATGGCGCTGTAGGCCTGGGTGCCATGTGCCTGTTCCTGCTGTACTTTATCGGATTGATCGCCAAGGCGCTGATCCGGGATTTCCGGCGGTATTTCACCCTGGAAGCGGCGTCCTGGGGCGTGGCGTTGGTCTGCTGTTTGCTGCATGTCTATAACACCGCCGGCGTCCTGCGGCGGCCCAACGCGTCGTTCTATCTGGCGGCGGTGCTGGCGGCGGTATATTATTTGGTGAAGCTTCAAAAAACCCCGAAAGAAACGAGGTAGCTTATGCGGTTCAGTATCATCGTTCCTGTTTACAATGTGGCGGACTATCTGCAGGGATGCATCGATTCCATCCTGGCCAATGACTGTACGGACTGCGAGTTGATTCTGGTGGACGACGGTTCCACCGACGGCCGCTGCCCGGCCATCTGCGATGAAAACGCCGCCCGGCATCCGGAATTGATTCGCGTCATCCACCAGGCCAACCAGGGCCTGGGCGGCGCACGGAACACCGGTCTGGAAGCAGCCCGGGGAGAGTACGTCTTTTTTGTGGACAGCGACGACACCATCGCGCCGGAAAGCCTGCAGGTCCTGCGGGACGCTGTGGAGCGCACCCATGCCGATATCTGCAGCTTCAACCTCCGCACCCACGACGGTCAGGGAAATGGTGAGACCATGGAAGTCTCCCAACAGTATGACGGTCCCTTCTCTCTGGCGGAGCATCCGGAGTTTCTCCTGTCCCTGCCGGCGGCTTGGGCGCGGATCTGGAAGCGGGAGCTGTTTTTGCGCAGCGGGATCCGCTATCCCAGCCGGGTGTGGTATGAGGATATCCGCACTTCCACCAAGCTGTTTGCTGTGGCGGATTCCATTGTGACCCTGCCGCAGGCCCTCTATTTTTATCTGGCCCGGCCGGGCTCCATTATGCGCAGCAGCAATGTGGGCCGCAACCGGGAGATTCTGGAGGCCTTTGATGATGTGCTGGCCTGGTTCCAGGACTGCGGACTGTTCGAAACCTACCGGCAGGAGCTGTGCCGCCTGGCGGTGGACCATATCCTCGTGGCGGCCTCGGTCCGGGTGGCCAGAATTGCGCCGCAATCGGCGCTGCTGGAGGAGTTTTCCGGCTATATGGATACGCACTTCCCGGACTACCGGAAGAATCCGTATTTGAAGCAGCTGCCCCGGAGGCACAAACTGGTGCTGCGTCTGGTGGAAGGCAGACACTATGGCCTGCTCCGCCTGCTTTTCCGGCTGAAGGATGGCGATTGACAGTTATTTTGTTCGAAATTGTGGGATGCCAGTTGGTGTAAAATTACAAAAAATACAGAAGATGCGGTTTTTACTTGCTCCCGGTTGAAAGGAATGGTATAATTAATCGGGTAAACATGGATTGGATTACCCGGAGAGCCTCCTGGCTCTGCGGGTATTTTGTATGCAACGGAGGAAGCAGTATGCAGACAGATGTGGTCATCGTTGGCGCCGGCCCTGCCGGTATTTTTACGGCTCTGGAGATGCTGAAAAAGGGCAGCAAGCAGAAAATCATTTTGGTGGAAAAGGGTCAACCGGTGGAAAAGCGCCATTGTCCCAAGAGCAAGACGAAAAAGTGCGTCAATTGCAAGCCCTATTGCCATATTACCACCGGCTTCTCCGGCGCCGGTGCGTTTTCTGACGGCAAGCTGTCCCTGAGCTACGAGGTGGGCGGCGACCTGCCCAGCCTCATCGGGGAGGATCTGGCCCAGGAGACCATCCACTATACGGACAAAATCTATCTGGAGTTCGGTGCGGACGAGCATGTGGAGGGCCTGGGCAACACCGAGGAGGTCAAGGAAATCCGCAAGCGGGCTATCCAGGCCGGCCTGAAGTTGGTGGATTGCCCCATCCGCCATCTGGGCACCGAAAAGGCTCAGGACCTCTATCTGGCCATTGAGAAGCACCTGCAGAACAACGGCGTGGAGATGATCTTCGGATACCATTGCGATGACCTGATTCTGGAGGAGGACTGCTGCAAGGGCGTCCGGATCACCAATGGCAAGAATTCCATGGAAATTACCGCCAAGCACACGGTGATTGCCACGGGCCGCCGGGGTGCTGAGTGGCTGGAGAAGCTGTGCGCCAACTATTCCATCGCCCACCAGCCCGGCACGGTGGACATCGGCGTCCGGGTGGAGTGCCGCAACGAAGTCATGGAGAAGGTCAATGAGGTGCTCTATGAATCCAAACTCATCGGCTATCCCCGTCCCTTCAAAAACAAGGTGCGTACCTTCTGCCAGAATCCCGGCGGCTTTGTCAGCCAGGAGAACTATGACAACGATCTGGCGGTGGTCAACGGCCATTCCTATAAGGAGCTGAAATCCAACAATACCAATCTGGCCATTTTGTGCTCCCACAACTTCTCGGTTCCCTTCAACGAGCCCATCGCCTATGCCCAGAAGGTGGGCGAGCTGACCAACATGCTGGCCGACGG
>CAMBCW010000033.1 GCA_945864925.1 uncultured Clostridia bacterium | reverse complement strand
TTCCTCTACGTCTCGTGGGCTCGGAGATGTGTATAAGAGACAGATACCAACCAGGAGATCTTCCTGCGGGAGATCATCTCCAACGCTTCCGACGCCATAGACAAGCTGGCCTATCAGGCCCTGACCGACCAGAATGTGGGTCTGGACCGCAGCGACTTTGCCATCAACCTCAAGGCTGATAAAAAGTACCGTCTGCTGACCATCTCCGATAACGGCATCGGTATGACCAAGGACGAGATGGAGGAGAACCTGGGAACCATCGCCAAGAGCGGCTCTCTGGATTTCAAAATGACCATGGAAGAGAACGCCGATGTGGACATCATCGGCCAGTTCGGCGTAGGCTTCTATTCTGCCTTTATGGTGGCGGAGAACGTCACGGTTGTGTCCAGAAAATACGGCAGTGACGAGGCCTGGATGTGGCAGTCCGCCGGCGCAGACGGCTATACCATGACTCCCTGCGAGCGGGAGGCCGCCGGCACGGATATCATTCTGAAGCTCAAGGCCGATACCGATGACGAGAACTACTCCAAATATCTGGAGAGCTATGAACTGCGCAACCTGGTCAAGAAATATTCTGATTATATCCGCTATCCCATCAAAATGGATGTGGAAACTCAGAAAATGAAGGAACAGCCCGAACCCAAGGAGGGCGAGGAGGCTCCCAAGCCGGAATATGAGACTGTGGTGGAAAACGAAACCTTCAACTCCATGGTGCCCCTGTGGCAGCGGAACAAAAAGGACATCACCGAAGCGGAATACAGTCAGTTCTACAAGGATAAGTTTTTTGACTTTGAGGATCCCCTGGCCACCATCCATTTCAGCGTGGAGGGCAATGTGACCTACAAGGCCATGCTGTTTATTCCCAGCCGCACGCCCTATGACTATTACACCAAGGAGTACAAAAAGGGACTGCAGCTGTACTCCTCCGGCGTACTGATCATGGAGAACTGCGCCGACCTGCTGCCGGAGCACTTCCGCTTTGTCAAGGGCATTGTGGACTCCCAGGATCTGAGCCTGAATATCTCCCGTGAGATGCTGCAGCATGACCGCCAGCTGAAGGTCATTGCCACCAATCTGGAGAAAAAGATCAAGGCCGAACTGGTCAAGATGCTGACCAACGACCGGGAGAAGTACGAGAAGTTCTTCACCGCCTTCGGCCGCCAGCTGAAATACGGCGTCTGCCAGGATTATGGCATGCATAAGGACCTGCTGCAGGAGCTGCTGCTGTTCTGGTCCAGCAAGGAGAACAAGCTGGTCACGCTGAAAGAGTACGCCGACGCCATGCCGGAAGAGCAGAAGTACATCTACTTCGCCGCCGGTGAGAACCGCAGCCGTCTGGCCCAGCTGCCTCAGGCGGAGCTGGTCAAGGAGAAGGGCTACGACATCCTGTTCTTCACTGAGGATGTGGACGAGTTTGTGACCCAGACTCTGATGAAGTTCCAGGAAAAGGAGTTCCGCAACGTTGCCACAGAAGATCTGGGCCTGCAGTCCGACGAGGAAAAGAAACAGGCAGAGCAGACGCAGGAGGAAGCCAAGGAAGTTCTGGACTTCGTCAAGGAGGCCCTGGGTGACCGGGTCAAGGAGGTCCGCATCAGCCAGACGCTCCGCAGCCATCCTGTGTGCCTGGTGCCCGATGCCGGCATAAGCTTTGAAATGGAGAAGTATATGAAGCGGGTGAACCCGGAATTCAGCTATGAATCCGGCCGCATTTTGGAACTCAACGCTCAGCACCCCGCCTTTGAAGCATTGAAGAACGCCATGGCCAATGACAAGGAAAAAGCTGAGAAGTACGCCAGACTTCTGTTCAGCCAGGCACTGCTCATCGCCGATCTGCCCCTGGACAACCCCACGGAGTACACCGACCTGGTCTGCAGCCTGATGCAGTAAGATAGAATAATGAGAGGGCCTGTCGCAAAAAACAATTTTGCGCAAACACAGGCCGCACCAAGGCTCCCCTTACGCGGGGGAGCCTTGGTGCGGTCATCGTTTGTGCTTGTTGTGCTTTTTGCGGCAGGCCTTTTTTACTTCCGGTGATAGGCCTCCAGGCCGCAGATCAGCACCCCCACCAGAAGAATTGCTGTGCCTGCCAGGAAGGGCGGCAGGGTGCCCGTGCCCAGGAAAGAGCCCAGCAGCCCATCAATGCCATTGTAATTCCACGGATGAATCACAGCCCAGGCGAAACAGAACGAGGAAAATGCCAGACCGATAACGGCCAGCAGCATGCCAAATAAGAATCGTTTCATGTTCATGCCTCCCGTTGATCAAATCGCTGCTCAATGATCTATATGCGTCCTCTTACCGGAACAGGACGGTAATTCCCGCGATTCAGGGGCGAAAAATGGAATTTTCACCTTGAGGACCGTGGCTTCCCATGTTATAATCAGTTGGAAACTTTCTAAGAGAAGCCACGAGGTGTTGTCATGGATTTCAGCCGTGTTTTGTCCTGCGCTCTGGATATCGGCGAACAGATGCTGGTGAGCGGTGCGGAGATTTATCGTGTGGAAGATTGTATCCGGCGGATTTGTTTTGCCTATGGCGCGTCCCATGTGGATGTGTTTACCATTACCTCCAGCATTGTGGTGACAGTGCAGCAGCCGGATGGCCAGCGGCTGACCCAGACCCGCCGGATTGAAAGCTACAAAACCAATTTGGACCGGGTGGATTTGCTCAATGAGCTTTCCCGGGAAATATGCCGCCGGCATATGAGTTATGCGGAATTTTTAGAAAAATACCAGGGTATCCTGAATAAAAAGCCGTATCCGCAGTGGGTTGAGACGATCGGCTATGCCATGGCGGCATCGGGGTTTACAATGTTTTTTGGCGGAACCTGGCGGGATGGTCTGGTGGCGCTGGTAATCGGCGCCGTGGTGAAGGGCGTGGTCTGGTTGGTGGACGCGGTGAATTTCAACCGGGTGCTTTCCAATTTGATTGCGGCCTTCGCCATGAGCATTCTGGCAATCCTGGCGGGCCGCTGCGGGCTGGCGGATAAAGTGGATATGCTGGTGATGGGCAGCATCATGCTGGTGATTCCCGGTGCGGCGCTGACCAATTCTCTGCGGGATATGATCAGCGGTGACACCATGGCCGGCCTTCTGCGATTCAGCGAGGCCTGCATTCTGGCCCTGGCCATCGCGGCGGGATATCTGCTGGCTTCCGCCTGCCTGGGAGGTGCCGCCGTATGAGATCAGTTGTGATCCAGCTGCTCATGAGCTTTGTGGGCACCTTCAGCTTCTCTGTTCTGTTCAATGTCCGCGGCAAGAAACTGCTGCTGGCCGGAATAGGCGGTGTGGCCTCCTGGGGCTTGTTCCTTCTTCTGGAGTCCTGGCTGCCCAGTGCGCCCCTACGGTATTTTTGGTGCTCTTCGTTTGTGGCGGTCTATGCGGAAATTCTGGCCAGAATTCTGAAAACGCCTGCCACGACCTTCCTGATTCCCTGCATGCTTCCCTTGATTCCGGGAAGCGCTCTGTACAACACCATGCGCTATGCCTTGGACAAACAGTGGAGGCACTGCCTTTCTCAGGCGCTCTATACCTTGAGTCTGAGCTTGTCTTTGGCGCTGGGTATCATTGCGGTGCTGTCTGTGTTCGGCGTTGTGATTCAAATCTTAGGCAGAATCTGGTATTACAATCGGCAAAAGAAGGCGAAAGAAAAGGAGCATACGCCATGAAACTGATGATTCTGGACGGAAACAGCATTATTAACCGCGCTTACTATGGTGTCCGTCCCTTGACTACGCGGGACGGCCTGTTTACCAATGGCATTTTTGGCTTTTTGAATATCCTCTATAAACTGGAGCAGGAGGAACAGCCCGACGCCCTGTGCGTGGCCTTTGACCTCCATGGTCCCACCTTCCGCCACCTGCAGTTTGACGGCTACAAGGCCACCCGCCATGGCATGCCTGAGGAGTTGGCTATGCAGATGCCGGTGATGAAACAGGTGCTGGCAGCCATGCGGATTCCCATCTATGAATGCCAGGGCTGGGAAGCCGACGACGTCATCGGCACCGTGGGGAGGATCTGCTGCGGCCAGGGTTGGCAGTGCGTCGTGGTCACCGGCGACCGGGACAGCCTGCAGCTGGTCAATGACTGCGTCACCGTAAAGCTGGTGACCACCAAGGCAGGTCAGACTTTGACCACCCGTTATACGCCGGAGAAGTTCCGGGAGGACTACGGCTTTGAACCACTGCGGCTCATCGATCTGAAGGCCCTCATGGGCGATAGCTCCGACAACATCCCCGGCGTAGCCGGCATTGGCCCCAAGACTGCCACGGACCTGCTGCTGAAATTCGGTACCCTGGACGGGGTGTACGAGAATCTGGGTGACCCTTCCATCAAGGAGGGTGTCCGTAAAAAGCTGGCCGCAGGGGAGGAGAGCGCCCGGCTGTCCTATGATCTGGCTACCATCCGCTGTGAGGCGCCCATCGACTTCCGGCCGGAGGACGCCTTGCGCAAGGAGATTGACAAGCCGGCCCTGCGGGAGCTGTTCACCCGCCTGGAATTTGTGCGCCTCATGGACCGCTACCGGCTGCGGGAGCCGGATCCTGTACCTGCGGCGCCGGTGGAAACTGTGGCGGTCTGTGAAGATTTGCCTCCTCTTCATGAGCCCTGCGCACTGGTGTTTTCCGCCGACGGTGAAACAGCGGCCATTGCCTGGGAAAGCGGAGTCTGTTTGACGGCTTCCGATGCGGTGCGTACCTTGTGTGAAAGCGACGCCCCTAAGATTTGCGCTGACTGGAAGCAGCTGCGGAACAGGCTGATGGACTGGGGTTGGCAGTGCGGAAATTTTGATTTCGACGTGTCCCTGGCGGCCTATGTGCTGGATCCCTCCCAGTCGGATTATTCCCTGGGTAAACTGGCGGCGGACGACCTGACTGCGCAGGCTTCTGCAGCCTGGCAGCTGAAGCCGGTCCTGCAGGAGAAATTGAAAGAGCAGGGCATGGAACGGCTCTATGAGGAGATTGAATTCCCGCTCTGTGCTGTTTTGTCGGACATGGAGCGAACCGGCGTCACGGTGGACCGGGAGGCTCTTTCCGAGTTCGGCACCCGGCTGAACAGCCAGATTGAACAGGTGCAGAACACGGTCTATACCCTGGCCGGAGAGGAATTCAACATCAACTCCACCAAAAAGCTGGGCGAGATTTTGTTTGAAAAGCTGGGTCTGCCGCCGGTGAAAAAGACCAAGACCGGCTATTCCACCAACGCCGATGTGCTGGAAAAGCTGCGGCCCAAGCATCCCATCATCGATGCCATTCTGGAATACCGGATGCTGACCAAACTGTCCTCCACCTACGCCGATGGCCTCCTGAAGGTCATCGCCGAAGACGGACGGATTCACACCACCTTCCAGAACATGGTCACAGCCACGGGCCGCCTGTCCTCCACGGAGCCGAATCTGCAGAATATTCCCGTGCGCCGGGAGCTGGGCAGCGAAATCCGCAAAATGTTCGTGGCTGGGGAGGGCTGCGTCCTGGTGGACGCGGACTACAGTCAGATCGAGCTGCGGGTGCTGGCCCACATTGCCGATGACGCCAATATGCAGGCGGCCTTCCTGTCCGGGGAGGACATCCATGCTGTGACGGCCTCCCAGGTGTTCCATGTGCCTCTGGAGGAAGTGACGCCGGAGATGCGCCGCAATGCCAAAGCGGTAAATTTCGGCATCGTTTATGGGATCTCCGCCTGGTCTCTGAGTCAGGATATCGGCGTGTTCCCGGAGGAGGCCAAGGCCTATATGGATGCCTATCTGGAAAACTATGCCGGTGTCCGGGCCTATATGAAGAACATTGTGGAGCAGGCCCGGGAGCAGGGCTATGTGACCACCCTCTATGGCCGCCGGCGGTATCTGCCGGAGCTGAAAAGCAGCAACTACAACCTGCGCTCCTTTGGAGAGCGGGTGGCCCTCAACACTCCCATCCAGGGCACGGCGGCGGATATCATCAAGCTGGCCATGATCCGGGTGGACGCGGCGCTGAAGCAGGCCGGCCTGCAGGCAAAGCTGATTTTGCAGGTCCATGACGAGCTGATTGTGGAGTGTCCCCGGGAGGAAACCGCCCAGGCGGCGGAAATTCTGGAGCGGGAAATGCAGCAGGTGGTCCAACTGAAGGTGCCGCTGCTGGTGGAGGCAAAGCAGGGGGCCAGCTGGTATGACGCAAAATAACCGTACCGTGGTTCCCATGACTGAGGCCCATGTGGCCCAGGTGGCCGCCCTGGAGCAGGTCTGCTTTTCGGATCCCTGGAGCGAGAACAGCGTCCGCAGCGAATTGGAGAATCCTCTGAGTGCCTGGCTGATCGCCCTGGAGGGGGAGACAGTGGTTGGCTATGTGGGCAGCCAGACGGTGCTGGACGAGGCGGACATCATGAATGTGGCCGTGGCGCCCGGATACCGCAGACAGGGCATTGCCAGACTGCTGCTGGAGCGCCTGGAGGAAGCTCTGCGGACCCGAAAGGTCCACAGCCTTACCCTGGAGGTTCGCGCCTCCAACGAGCCTGCAAAGGCCCTGTATGCGTCTCTGGGCTATGTCCAGGTAGGACGGCGGCCCAATTATTACTTCAAACCCAGGGAGGACGCCCTGATACTCAGAAAGGAATGGGAGCTATGAAAATTCTGGCGGTGGAATCCTCCTGCGACGAAACAGCCGTGGCCATTGTGGAGGACGGACGCCGGGTGCTGACGGACTGCATTGCGTCTCAGGTGGAGCTGCACAAGCTCTACGGCGGTGTGGTGCCGGAAATTGCCTCCCGGAAGCATATTGAGGCCATCTACGGCCTGGCGGATCAGGCCCTGGAGACTGCCGGCCTGTGCCGCGGCGATCTGGACGCCGTGGCTGTGACCTATGCGCCGGGCCTCATCGGAGCGGTGCTGGTGGGAGTCAACTTCGCCAAGGCGGCGGCCCTGGCCCTGGACGTGCCCCTGATCCCGGTGCACCACATCCGGGGACATATTGCAGCAAACTATCTGGCCTATCCCGATCTGGAACCGCCTTTTTTGTGTCTGGTGGTCTCCGGCGGACACAGCCTGATTGTGGATGTGGAGGATTATACCGTGTTTCACATTCTGGGCTCCACCCGGGATGACGCGGCGGGGGAGTGCTTTGACAAGGTGGCCCGGGTACTGGGTATGCCCTATCCCGGCGGCGCAGCGCTGGACCGCATGGCCCAATCCGGGGATGAAACCCGGTATCCCATGCCCCATACGAAGCTCAGCGGCAATCCCCTGGATATGTCCTTTTCCGGCCTGAAAACGGCGGCTTTGAACTTGATTCACAATTCCCAGCAAAAAGGGGAGGAACTGGATATTCCGTCCCTCTGCGCCAGCTTCTCCTTGGCGGTCAGCGAGATGCTGGTGCCCCGGACCATGGAGGCCCTGCGGCAGACCGGCCGGACCAAGCTGGCCATCGCCGGCGGTGTGGCGGCCAATTCCCGGATCCGGGGGGATTTCCAGCGGGAGACGGCAAAGCTGGGGGTGTCCCTGTATATGCCGCCTCTGAAGCTCTGCGGTGACAACGGCGCCATGATCGGCGCGCAGGCCTACTACGAGTACCTGGCCGGCGTCCGGGCGGGACAGGACCTGAACGCCTATGCTACGATGCCCATTGACCGCTGACATTTCATTTCAAGCAGGCTTGAAGCGAAGAAGATCTGCGTCGGCCGCAAATGCAGGATGCAAGTGCATCCTGCATTTGCAATTTTTGCCCCATCCTCCTGTGAAAAACTTGTAGAAAATATTGTTATGTAAACTAATTTTGAATCTAGCGCGCAAAAGAAGTCCAATTCCGGATTTGGGATTAACTGGGAAATCCGAGGAAATAGGCTGTGGAGAAAGAATAAATAGCCTGTGGATAACGATGTGGATAATGTGAACAACTTCTGCATGGGCAGCTTGCAGACAAAATTATGGTCAACCGATCATTATGGTGGAAATGGGTAAAATAGTTTTGGATTTCCGGAATCCGAAAAAGCGAATGCAAGCGGTCCGCATATTGGGCTTGTGTTTCTGCCTGTTATAACGATGAGCGGATGAAACCGAATGCCATTTCCGCGGCTCTTGCGGAGCCATATCATGACAGCGGAGGGAACACAGTAAGGCTGCAAAACCGTACGCTGCGGGACAAAAAGACTTTTTTGACACGCCGTATTTGCAAAACAGGGCATTTTATGGTAGGATAGCAGAAGAATTTTTCCGCCGGACCCGGCGGAGCGGGAAATGAGGAATAGCATGCGGTATTTGACCCATGGGCCGGAGGAGACGGAAGCACTGGGCCAACAGTTGGCAGCCGGCCTGCGTCCGGGCGACGTCATTGCATTTTATGGAGATCTGGGTGCCGGAAAGACAGCCTTTACCCGTGGACTGGCCCGTGGACTGGGAATAACCGAACCGGTTACCAGCCCAACCTATACCATTGTCAACGAATACCTCACGGGGCGGATGCCATTGTTTCATTTTGATATGTACCGCCTCGGCTCTGCGGACGAGCTCTTTGAGATCGGCTGGGAGGATTACCTGGTTCGGGGCGGCGTGTGTGCCGTGGAGTGGAGCGAGCATGTGGAGGATGCCTTGGAAGATGCCATCACAGTCTGCATCCGCCGCTTGGGCGACCAGGAGCGGGAGATCACCATAGAAGGAGGAAACGCCCATGCGGATTTTGGCCTTTGAAACGTCAGCCAAGGCTGCCAGCGTGGCCTTGCTGCAGGATGGCTGCCTGCTGGGAGAGTATTTGCAAAACAGCGGCCAGACCCACAGCCGCACGGTGATGCAGATGGCGCAGGATTTGCTGCGCAACTGCGACCTGACACCCCGGGATGTGGATGCGGCTGCCTGCGCGGCGGGCCCCGGCAGCTTTACCGGTGTGCGCATCGGTCTGGCGGCGGCCAAGGGGTTTGCCTGGGGGCGGGAAATTCCGCTGGTAGGTGTTTCAACGCTGGAGGCTATGGCGATGGGCGCTGCCATGACCGACGGCGTCTACTGTGCTGCCATGGACGCCAGAAGAAGTCAAGTTTATACGGCCCTATTTGAGCGGAGACAGGGCCGCTGGATCCGTCTGCTGCCGGACAGCGCCCTGTCTTTGGAGGAACTGGGAGCAACGCTGAAAACCATCGAATCCGCAAAATTTTTGGTTGGAGATGGCGCATTGCTGTGCTATAATACTTTGGGATTATCTGACGGAGGGTTGATTCTGCTGCCGGAGCATCTGCGGATGCAGCGGGCATCCGGCGTGGCGCTGCTGGCCTGGGAACAGATTCAGGCTTGGGAGCTTCCAGCTGCCGCAGACGTAAATCCCAATTACCTGCGTTTGAGCCAAGCGGAACGCGAGCGACTGAATCAAAGAAAGATGGAGTGAAGTTTAATGGCAACTGTACACGTTTTGGATCACCCGCTGCTGCAGCACAAACTGTCCATCCTGCGCAACAAAAGCACCGGCGTGAAAGAATTCCGGGAAATCGTAGGGGAAATTGCTGCGCTGATGTGCTATGAAGCCACCAGAAACCTGCCCACGGAGGAGGTTGTGGTGGAGACGCCCATTGCCCCCGCAAAGGTGCGGGTACTGGCCGGCAAGAAGCTGGCCATCGTCCCCATCCTCCGGGCTGGTCTGGGTATGGTGGACACCATCATCGATCTGGTTCCCTCTGCGAAGGTGGGCCACATCGGCCTGTTCCGGGATCCGGAGACCCACGAGCCGGTGAAGTATTACTGCAAGATGCCCCCGGATATTGCCGAACGGCAGGTCTTTGTGGTGGATCCCATGCTGGCAACTGGCGGCTCTGCTTCCGATGCTATTACCTTTATTAAGGAATATGGCTGCAAGAATATCACGCTGATGAATATTATTGCCGCCCCGGAGGGCCTGGCCAAGGTGCAGGCCGATCATCCGGACGTGGATATTTTCGTGGCAGCTGTGGATGAAAAGCTGAATGAGAACGCCTATATTGTCCCCGGCCTGGGCGATGCAGGAGATCGGATCTTCGGTACAAAGTAATTGACTTGCGACAAGAAAAACTGTATAATCAGAATATAATATCGGGTACTCTGGGCATCTGCTTTTGAGTTCCCCTGGTTATAAGGAACATTTTTGGAAAGGAAGAAATCGATATGATCTATTCTACCGAAGTTCAGCATATGTGTCCCGTTGCCAAGGGCGCATATCACGGCCCGGCTCCCATTCCTGAAGAGGGCAAGTGGGTTCAGGCCAAGGAAATCAGCGATATTTCCGGCTTCACCCATGGCATTGGCTGGTGCGCACCGCAGCAGGGCGCCTGCAAGCTGACGCTGAATGTGAAGAACGGCGTCATCGAAGAGGCCCTGGTGGAGACCATCGGCTGCTCCGGCATGACCCATTCCGCCGCCATGGCATCCGAGATTCTCATCGGCAAGACCATTCTGGAAGCACTCAACACCGACTTGGTGTGCGACGCCATCAACACCGCCATGCGGGAGCTGTTCCTGCAGATCGTCTACGGCCGTACCCAGACTGCGTTCTCTGAGGGCGGCCTGCCCATCGGCGGCGCCATGGAGGACCTGGGCAAGGGCCTGCGCTCTCAGGTCGGCACCATGTACGCCACCAAGGTCAAGGGCCCCCGCTACATGGAGATGGCCGAGGGCTACTGCACCCGCATTGCCCTGAACAAGGACGACGAGATCATCGGCTATGAGTTCGTCAACCTGGGCAAGATGATGGACGCCATCAAGAAGGGCGTGGACGCCAATGAAGCGCTGGAGAAGGCCAAGGGCCACTACGGTCAGTGGGACGCCGCTGCCAAGTACATCGACCCCCGTCAGGAATAAGAGAAGGAGGAATTGACAATGGCTCTGTTTGAAAGCTACGAGAGAAGAATCGACAAGATCAATTCCGTCCTGGCTCAGTACGGAATTTCCAGCGTGGAGGAGTGCCGCGACATCTGCAAGGCCGCCGGCTTCGATCCCTATGAGATCGTCAAGGGCATCCAGCCCATCTGCTTTGAGAACGCCTGCTGGGCGTACTGCATGGGCGCCGCCATCGCGCTGAAGAAGAATGTCAAGACCGCTGCCGAGGCTGCGGAGGCCATCGGCGAGGGCCTGCAGGCCTTCTGCATCCCCGGCTCCGTCGCCGAGGACCGCAAGGTGGGCCTGGGCCACGGCAACCTGGGCGCCATGCTGCTGCGTGACGAGACCAAGTGCTTCGCATTCCTGGCCGGCCACGAGTCCTTCGCCGCCGCCGAGGGCGCCATCGGCATCGTCCGCAACGCCAACAAGGCCCGTAAGGAGCCCCTGCGGGTCATCCTGAACGGCCTGGGCAAGGACGCCGCCCAGATCATCAGCCGCATCAACGGCTTCACCTATGTGCAGACCCAGTTCGACTACTACACCGGCGAGCTGAAGATCGTGCGCGAGGTGCGCTATTCCGAAGGCGAGCGCGCCGACGTGCGCTGCTATGGTGCTGACGACGTGCGTGAGGGCGTGGCCATCATGCACCACGAGGGCGTGGACGTGTCCATCACCGGCAACTCCACCAACCCCACCCGCTTCCAGCATCCTGTGGCCGGCACCTATAAGAAGGAATGCATCGAGCAGGGCAAGAAGTACTTCTCCGTGGCATCCGGCGGCGGCACGGGCCGTACCCTGCATCCCGACAACATGGCCGCAGGCCCCGCTTCCTACGGCATGACCGACACCATGGGCCGGATGCACTCCGACGCCCAGTTCGCCGGTTCCTCCTCCGTGCCCGCCCACGTGGAAATGATGGGCTTCCTGGGCATGGGCAACAACCCCATGGTCGGCGCCACCGTCGCTGTGGCCGTGGCCGTGGCTGAGAGTCTGAAGTAAAAACTGCTGCCGGTGCAGCCGGACTGTTGAGAAACTGAAAAAACTTCCGCGACGGAACAGCGGAGGAAGTGTGAAGGGGGCAAAAGCCCCCTTCACGTTCAACTAAAAGGTTTTTGAACTTTTGGAAGTTCGGAAAACCGCACGCAGCGTGTCGAAAAGACTTTTTCGACACAAATGCCGCACCGGAATTCCCGGTTCGGCATTTGTTTTTGCGAATTTTTTCGTTGTCGTGCAATCTTCCGCCGTTTTTTGCGTCTTGATTGACAGACAAACAGAAAGAGAGGGAAGCGTTTTGGAGGATGGACAGATTGTACAGCTTTACTGGCAGCGTTCCGAGGATGCCATCGCTGAAACGGCTGAAAAATACGGCACGTTCTGTCACAGCATTTCTTATGGGATTTTAAGAGACCGGCAGGATGCGGAGGAGTGCGTGATAGATACCTGGCTGCGGGCCTGGGACGCCATGCCTCCGCAGCGGCCCCAACGTCTGGCGGCATTCCTGGCCAGAATAACCCGCAATCTGTCTTTGGACCGCTATCGAAAGAGAACAGCGCAGTTTCGCGGCTTCGGTCAGGTGCCCTTGGCCCTGGAGGAGCTGCAATGGTCGGTGCCGTCGCCGGATAATGTAGAAACGATGGCGGAGGCAGCGGAGCTGACAGCCAGCCTGGAGCGTTTCCTCTACCGGCTGCCGAGAGAAAAACGACAGGTATTTCTTCTGCGCTATTGGTATTTTCGAACCATTGGAGAGATTGCGGATCAGATGCGCATGTCGGAACAGAAAGTGACCTCCATGCTGTTCCGCGTCCGCAAGGAGCTGAAAAAACATCTGGAAGAGGAGGGGATTGGCCTGTGAAAAGCGAGAAACTCATTGAGGCGCTGGGGGACATCGACGATCGGTTGGTGCTGGATGTAATTCCAGCTCAGCCCCGCTATCAAAAACGACGCTGGCCCACCTGGGCCATGGCGGCCGCGATGCTGGCCCTGTGCATCTTCGGCGCGTCACAGTTGGGGGTGTTCTCCGGCCTGCAGCCTAAGCAGCCGGCCACGATGGATCCTGCACAGACAACGGAATCCATGGAACCGGGTTCCGTACAGGCACCGGAGGAGTCAGTCAACCTTCCCCTGTTGACCCTGGGTTCCCAGTACATCGGAAGCGGGCAGGAGATATGGAGCACCCACAGCTACAACGAGGTGGAGCAGCTTCGACTAAACGGCTTGACGGACCTGGAGGACCTGCCGGAGACGCTGCCGGTCTACAACAACGCTTGCCCGGAGAATGAGGGCGGCATGTATGTGGGATGGGAACCGGATTTCGAGGCCATGAAAGCCACTTTGACAGCGGCTGCAGCCATGCTGGGTATTGAGGGTGAGCTGCAGGAGGAGGACGTCTGCGTCCAAATGAGCGGTGCGGACGGTTCCTGGATCAAGGTGGATTTTCGCGGGACCATCACCGTTTCCCTGGCGGAACCGCTGCCTCTTCCGGAGGACTGCGGCAATGAGAGTCTGGAGACGGCAGAGCGGATGACAGATTGGATTTTGGAGACGTATGGGGATCGGTTTGACATGGTATCCCCGCAGGCATCTGTGAGCGGCGGCAGCGGTTCGACCCAGGCGGAGCAGACCTATGAGATCTGCATCTATGACGGCAGCGGGACCCAGGCGGAGCAGCTGCTGCGGCAGACTTTTGATTGCGTCCAGTTCCGCCTGGATCAGGATGGTGTCACCTATGTCACCGTCCGCCGCCAGCAATTGGGAGAAAAGCTGGGCGACTACCCGATTCTCACAGCGGAGGAGGCTGAGACGCTGTTCTGGCAGGGCTATGGTATGACCTCCGTATGGGATGCGGAGGATAGAGTACAGGTTCAGAAAACCAGGGTGATGGCCATGTCCGTGGTCTATCTGAACCAGGGATGGTTTGACTGCTATTTGCCGTTTTACCGGCTGCTTGTGGAATATGACGCCACGTTGGGCGGCGGGCGGACCTATGCTGCGTTCTATCTTCCCGCCGTGCGGCCCACCTATATTTCTGACAACCGCTTCTGGAAGGCGGCGGACACAGAGCTGACCTTTGAAGAAAAGATCTGGGCTGCTCCGGATCCGGACAAGGTAGGGGACACAGCCAAGGAGGCGTTCATTACCTTCTTCCAGGACAACCCGGAAGTCATGGATACCTATGGAACCTATGACCTGGAATTCAGCCAGCAGCAGTGGGAAGGCAGAGAGATCGCCGTGTTGAAATGCAACGGCCCCTTGATGGCAGCCACGGGAGACTCGCAGATGTTCTGGTACGACTATGACGATGGAACGGTTCAGTTCGGTCCCAGCGGTACCTGGAGCCCGGAAACCGTAGACTACGCTGAGGCGGTCCGCCGTATGCTGACAGAGCGTTCGCCTGCTGACACGGAGGACTATGACTCCTATGTGCGCGAGGCCTTTACCCGCTATTACATTGACCGCCTGTGGGGCCAGTATCAGAATGAGCTGCAATATCTGCCGGAGTTCCAGCCCAATGAGGAAATCGACATGGATCCTCTGAGTCTCTTTACCGTGGTCATGTCGGAGTTGCCGGATACCTTTACCGAAGCGGAATTCGCTGCAGCGGTGGATGTGTATTTTGACGGGATTTCCTATGTGGATGGAAGCTGCGAACTGTTGGAGTATGAGAACGGTATGTATCGGCATTCCCCCATGGGCCTGAGCGACGATTTTGTGTACTATCAGCTGACCGCGTTGTCGGGACCGGAGGACGGCGTCTATGAGGCGCAATTTGACGGAATTCGTTTCCTGACGACGGATCTGTTCGAACAGCATGAAGGAGAACATTCCAGGAATTGGAAACAGCTGGATGCCTGGTATGGCGGTATTAGCAGCGTAGTTCCCAACGAGGTGATTCAGGCGCTGCTGCTCAGCGAACCGGATTTGGAGAAAGCGGGCTTTGAGGTCTCGGAAAAGCTCACCGTGACCTTCCGCCTCCAGGAGGGGGCCCATCCTTTCCAATATCTCTCCTGCAGCAGGCGCAACCTCCCTGTGCTTCCCCATTCCATGGAAGTTGGCGGTTATCAGATCTCCTTTGACCTGCCCCGGGACTGGGCAGAAACGTGTGAGATCGTGCCGGGGGAGGCTTGGATCAATTTCTACCAGACGGCTTCCCGGCAGGAAGATACTGGAGGACGGCTGTTCTGCTTGTCCCTTGTGGCCCAAAAGAATCTGGAGCAATACCGGAATTATGCAGGCTTTGAACGGGTCCTGGCCTCCTATGCGGACTATGCGCTGGTACTGTACACACCGACGGACGTGCAGTTTGCAAAAGAGGCTGCGGCGGAATATCAAGCCATGTCCGCTGAAATTGACGCCATTGCGGATACCGTGACGATGGCACGCCCGTGAAACGGCGCAAAAAGGCCGCATGTCATTGGAATGACATGCGGCTTTTCTCACAGCTCCAGCGTCATATAATCAGCGTCAAAATATTGTCCACCGATGCAGAAAAACTTCCGGTAGGTTCCGAATTTCCGGAAACCCATTTTTTCATATAGGCGGATAGCTGCGGCATTGTCCGAGCGCACCTCCAGCTCCAGTACTTTGAGGCCGGCACCTCTTGAAAAGTCCAGAAGGGCTTGCATCATCTGGGTTCCAATGCCCTGGCCCCAGTGTGCTTTGCCGACGGAGAGGGCCACGTTTCCGCGGTGAGCGATCCGGGGCCGTCCGAATCCCTGGACGCTGGCGACGGAGACCACTGTGCTGTCCAGAATGCCAACCAACATGGCGCTGGTAGGCATACGGTTTATGGATTCCACAAAAGCTGCTTCCTGCTCCAATGGGAGCTGCATTTCGTTGGCGCCGAAGAGTAAATTGTCACTTTCACCGCCGATCTGGTTCAGGTATGCCAGCAGTTGCGCGGCATCCTCCGGTGTGGCTTTTCTGATCTCAAGCATCCTGCAGACCTCCTCGTAAAAAATCCAATACGGCCTGATTAAAGGCTTCCGGCTGCTTGTTGGCAATGAAGTGATCTCCCGGCAGCAAAACCAGCCGCGCGTCAGGCAGACTATCTGCAATGAGCCGGGTGTGGCGTTCCCGAATCATGTCCTTGGTTCCCGCGATGACCAGAGTTGGAACATGCAGGCCGGCCAAATCCGCCGGGGAGAAGTTGGGCTCTTTGACCATGAGGCCCAGTAATTCTGCGTTGTGACGCGCTTTTTCATTGCGGAACAAAGATGCCATGTGATACCCCAGAACAATAGGCAGCTGTACGGTGGGCTTCACACCGGCGGGAAACAGATTGGCACCGTTGAGGATTAAATGGTCGACACGTTCCGGATGAGCCAAGGCAAAGGTCAAGGCGATATTTCCGCCGTCGGAGAAACCCAGAATGTGGGCTTTTTTCAGCCCCATCTC
>CAMBCW010000032.1 GCA_945864925.1 uncultured Clostridia bacterium | reverse complement strand
ACACTGCATATCGTCGGCAGCGTCAGATGTGTATAAGAGACAGCTGATAATACTGCCGAACATCCTCAAAGTCCTGCAGGATTTGAACCGTCAGCAAGATAATGTCGTCAAAGTCCAGCGCATTGGCCTCCCGCAGACGTTTCTGGTATTCTCCATAGGCCGTAGCCGCTTTTTCCATTCGGTAGTCACCGGATCCATCTGCCTCCCGCTCGAAAGCCGCCGGATCCTGCTGCTTGTCCTTGGCCTTGCTGATGAGATTCAGGAACAGCCTCGGCGGGAAAGACTTTTCATCCAGCTGCATATCCTTGATGACGTCTTTCATGACACGCTCGGAATCGGATGTATCGTAAATTGTAAAGCTGCTGTTGTATCCATCCAGGCGTTCAATCTCCCGGCGGAGAATCCGGCAGCAAGCCGAATGGAACGTCATGGCCCATATGTCCCCTGCCTCGCTGCCCAAAAGGTTCGCCAGCCGGTCCTTCATCTCGTTGGCTGCCTTATTGGTAAAGGTAATGGCAATGATGCTCCAGGGGGCGGCGGGTTCCAATGCGCACAGCTGGGAAAGATAGGCCTGCATTCCCTCTGTCGGGTTCTGGAGATATCCCTCCAGCAGCTCCACGTCCTCCTCCGAGACATAGTCCGGAATCTCCTGGGAATCGGAGGCTTTGCCAAATTGGATCAGGTTTGCAATCCGGTGAATCAGCACCGTGGTCTTGCCGCTTCCGGCACCGGCCAGAAGCAGCAGCGGTCCTTGGGTCGTCAAAACCGCCTGCCGCTGCATATCATTCAGATGGGAAAAGTGATCGGCAATCAGCCGGCGCCTAGCGGCTACAAACCGGGTTTGGTAATCTTTATTCATAGGTTCACCTTTTTTCATGATGCCCCTATTTTACCCTATTTCCCGCGGTTTGTCATCAAAAATATGTGCGCAGGGCCTGAAGGGCCTTTTTTTCAATCCGGCTCACCTGAACCTGCGAAACCCCGATCATTTTGGCTGTCCTCTCCTGTGTCAGTCCGTGAAAGTATCGCAGGTCAATGACCAGCCGCTCCCGTTCCGGCAGCCTTCCAATGGCCTCCCGCAGAGAGATCTGCTCAATCAGGCGTTCCTCCATGGAGCCCTCCGTCAGGACGTCTTCCAAGGTAAAGCCATCTTCTCCTGTCTCCCGGTGAATAGACTCTGCCGCAGCTGTTGCTGTCTCCGCTTCTGCAATCTCTTCAACGGTCAGATTCAACTCCTGCGCCAGCTCCGACAGGGTCGGTTCCCGGTTCCACTGTGCGGTCAGCCGCTGCCGCGCCATTTTGATGGCAGCCGACCGTTCCTTCAGACTGCGGCTGACCTTGACTGCACCGTCATCCCGCAGAAACCTGCGGATCTCGCCGGCAATTTTCGGCACAGCATAGGTGGAAAACTGCGTTCCAAAGTCCGGATCAAACCCTTCAATTGCCTTCAGAAATCCCAGACATCCCAATTGGTAAAGGTCCTCTGGGTCCACGCCTCGGCCGAAATACCGCCGCGCAATGGACCAAACAAGGCCGGCGTTTTCCTCTACGAGCTGAGTTTTGGCTTCCTGGTCCCCCAGCTTTGCCAGGCGCAGCTGCTCGTCCAAGGTATGGCTCAAGCCTTTCCGCCCCGTTTCATAATCCGCCGTTTCATATGTACCGTGGTTCCCCGCCCAGGCTGGGATGTAACCTTTAGTTCATGCATGAAGCTTTCCATAATGGTAAAGCCCATGCCGCTCCGTTCCTCCCCGCCGGTGGTGAACATGGGGGTCCTGGCTTGGGCAACGTCTGCTATTCCGCAGCCTTTATCCCGAATGACAATATCCAATGTTTGATTCTCCATGATTCGACAGCGAATCGTGATTTTCCCAATGGAATCCGGATAACCATGGACAATGCAGTTGGTCACTGCTTCTGAGACAGCGGTTTTTATGTCCCCCAGTTCCTCCAACGTCGGGTCCAGCTGCGCAGCAAAGCAGGCCACTGCAGACCGCGCAAAGGCCTCGTTGACAGACTTGCTTGGAAACTCCAGAGTCATTTGGTTTTCACATTTCATGTACAGGCTCTCTCCCTTCTATCGAAATAATTCGGTCCATTCCCGCGGCCAGCAGCACTTTCATGGGCTGCGGCGGCACACGTTTGAGGCGCAAGGTACCCTGCAGCTCGCACATGCGGCGATATGTATGGATCACAATGGCGATCCCGCTGGAATCCATAAAGGTGACTCCTTTGAAGTCCAGAATACACAGCACCGGCATGTATTGGTCAATCTTATCTGCAATCATCCGCAGAACACTTCTGGCGCCGTGATGATCAATTTCTCCGCTGAGGGCAATGGTCAGCTGCTTGTCCTGCAGGAAGCTTGTCATTTGCACAATCATTCCTCCTAAAGAAAAATAGAGGTCATGGAAACGATGTTTCCATGACCTCTATTATAGGAAATCTCCGGGAGTTTTCCCGTCGAAGAAGCGCAGGGTTTACTTTTTCAGTCTGGCTTCGCTTTCTTTCAACTGCTGCAGCAGGTTTTCTGCTTTGGTCAGCTTCTCGCGCTCGGCGTTCACAACATTTTCCGGTGCACGGGAGACGAAGTTCTGGTTGATCAGCTTGCCCTTCAGGCCGGCGATATTCTTCTCCGCCTTTTCAATCTCCTTCGCCAGACGGGCCAACTCTTTTTCCACGTCCACCAGCTCGTTCATAGGCATATACACGGCAGCGTCGCTGGTGACAGCGGAAACCATGTCCTCATGGCCAGCAGGTGCCTGATCGGAGACGATCAGCTCACTGGCGTAGGCCAGACGGGTGATGAAGCCGGCACCCTGGTTGAAAATGTCGGTTTTTTCCGTCACCACATACAGGGTGGACTTCCGGGAGGGCGGCACGTTCAGGTCGGCGCGGCGGTTCCGCACGGCGCGAATGGCGTTCATGACACTTTCCATGGCGGCTTCTTCGGCACGGAAGCTCAGTTCCTCCCGGTAAACCGGCCAGTCAGACGTCATGAGGAACTTGCCCTCGTGGGGAATGGCCTGCCAGATTTCCTCCGTGATGAAGGGCATGAAGGGATGCAGCAGCCGCAGGAACTGATCCAGCACATAGACCAACACCTGCTGGGCCACCAGCTTGCTCTGCTCGTTCTCACCGTACAGGCGAGCCTTGGTCAACTCGATATACCAGTCGCAGTAGTTGTCCCAGATGAAATCATAGACCTTGGCAGATGCCACGCCCAGCTCGTAGCTGTCCAGGTTCTCGGTAACTTCCTGAATCAGGTCATTGAGCTTGGACAGAATCCACTTATCCTCGATCTCCAGCTGGCTCTCGTCAGGCAGCTTGTTCTCCTCAATTGTCATGTTCATCATGACATAGCGGCTGGCGTTCCAGATCTTGTTGGCAAAATTCCGCATGGCTTCACATTTCTCCACATAGAAGCGCATGTCATTGCCGGGGCTGTTGCCGGTGATCAGGTTGAAGCGCAGCGCATCAGCGCCGTACTTCTCCGCCATTTCCAGGGGGTCAATACCATTGCCCAGGGACTTGGACATCTTGCGGCCCTTGTCGTCCCGAACCAGACCGTGAATAAAGACGGTGCTGAAGGGGGCCTTTCCGGTATGCTCGCAGCCGGAGAAGATCATTCTGGAAACCCAGAACGTAATAATATCATAGCCTGTGACCAGCACGCTGGTAGGATAGAAATAGTCCAGATCCTCGGTTTTGTCCGGCCAGCCCATGGTGGAGAAGGGCCACAGGGCGGAGGAGAACCAGGTATCCATGACGTCGGGATCCCGTTCGATGTGGGTGCTGCCGCAGTGCTCGCAGCAGGTGGGATCCGTCTCTGCCACAGTCATCTTGCCGCAGTCGGCGCAGTACCACACGGGAATCTGATGGCCCCACCAAAGCTGGCGGGAGATGCACCAGTCATGGAGGTTTTCCATCCAGTTGATATAGTTCTTGGTGAAGCGCTCCGGAACAAACCGGGTCTCACCGTCGCGGACCACACGGATGGCTTCCTCAATCATGGGTCCCATTTTCACAAACCACTGGGCAGAAACGATGGGCTCCACATCATTGCCGCAGCGATAGCAGGTACCCACATTGTGCTGATGCTCTTCAATCTTTTCCAGCAGGCCCAGCTGCTTCAGATCCTCCACAATGACCTTGCGGGCCTCATAGCGATCCAGGCCCTGATACTTGCCGCCCAGTTCATTGATCCTGCCGCTGTCATCGAGAACACGGATCATCTCCAGATTGTGCCGCAGGCCCACTTCAAAGTCGTTGGGGTCGTGGGCAGGGGTCATCTTCACGCAGCCGGTACCGAATTCCATATCGCAGTATTCGTCGGCCACAATGGGAATTTCGCGGTTCATCAGCGGCAGCAGGCACTTCTTGCCCACCAGATCCTGATAGCGGGCGTCGTTGGGGTTGACTGCCACGCCGGAATCGCCCAGCATGGTCTCCGGCCGGGTGGTGGCCACCACGATATAGCGGCCCTCCTCCCCCACGATGGGATACTTGATGTGCCACAGATAGCCGGGCTTGTCCTTGTACTCCACCTCGGCGTCAGACAGTGCCGTGATGCAATGGGGGCACCAGTTGACGATACGGGATCCCTTATAAATCAGGCCCTTGTTGTACATCTGCACAAAGACATGGCGGACGGCCTTGCTCAGACCCTCGTCCATGGTGAACCTGGCACGGCTCCAGTCGCAGGACGCGCCCAGCTTCTTCTGCTGCTCCACAATCCGGTTGCCATACTGGCGCTTCCAGTCCCAAACGCGCTCCAGGAACTTTTCGCGGCCCAGGTCATAGCGGGTCAGGCCCTCCTTCTTGCGCAGCTCCTCCTCCACCTTGATCTGGGTGGCAATTCCAGCGTGGTCCGTACCGGGCAGCCACAGGGCGGCGTAGCCCTGCATCCGCTTGAAGCGGATCAGAATGTCCTGCAGGGTGCAGTCCATGGCGTGGCCCATATGCAGCTGGCCGGTGACGTTGGGAGGGGGCATCACAATGGAAAACGGCTTTTTCTTTGGATCCGGCTCCGCCTTGAAACAGTCGTTGTCCATCCACATCTGATAAATCTCATCCTCTACGATCTTGGGATCGTACACCTTCGGCAGCTCTCTTGCCATTCTATTCACTCCTATTTTCAATGGTAATCAACATATAAAAAACGCCCCGAGCCGAATGGCTCAGGGCGGAATCTCTCCGTGGTACCACCTGAATTCCCGCAATGCGGGCACTCTTGCCTCTGTATCGGGAGGGCCCGTCCGGCTTACTGCTGGTTCAGCCGGCCGCTCCAAGGCGACTTCCGTCCATTCTCAGCAAAGGCTTGCACCAACCGCCTTCTCTCTGGGCTGCTTTTGGACGTACTGCTCCTTTTCTTCGCGTTTCCTTGTAAGATGATACACGACAAACCTCAATTTGTCAACGAAAATCAGATATCCTCAATGATGGGAGACGGCTGCTTGGGCTGGTTGCCGGTCAGCGCCATGAAGGAAGACCGGGACGCCTTGATTTCGTTGAGGGCCGTAGCAATGGAATCCTCCGTGCGGCGCAGGGCATCGTCCACATAGTCGTTGGTAGCGGCCTTCAGCTCCTTGATCTTCTGCTGCGCGGACTTGATCATGTTGTCTGCTTCCTGCTCCGCCTGCTTATAGACCTCTTCCTGAGACATGAGCTGGCGGGCACGCTGCTCGGCCTGCTTGAGAATGCTCTCTGCCTCACGCTTGGCATTGGTGATCACTTCATTGCGGCTTTCCACAATGGTCTTGGCCTGCTTCAGTTCGCCGGGCAGCTGATTGCTGATTTCATCCAGCAGATCCAGCACCTTGTCGCGCTCCAGCACGCACTTCTCCGCACCCAGAGGAAGGCTCCAGGCGTCCTGCACCATTTCATATAGAGTTGTGATGATTTCTTCAATGCTGTTAGCCATAACGATAGTCCTCCCTAGTTTGTGTTATGAATTCTGGCCAGAAAGTCCGGGATGATCTCCTCCGGCAGAAAATCTTCCAGATCCGCCTGATAACGGCCCATTTCCTTGACAATGCTGGAGCTTAAATACATAAACTGATGCTCTGCCGTTAAAAACATGGTATCCAGCTCCGGATTCAGCTTGTGGTTGATAATAGCCATCTGGAATTCCCGCTCAAAATCGGAAATAACCCGCAGGCCCTTGACAATCACATGCGCACCCCGGGAACGGGCATATTCTGCCAGCAGGATATCCGAGTAGTCCACCTCCACATTATCCATTCCCGCGGTCACGCGGCGGAGCATCTCCACCCGTTCCTCCAGGGTAAACATGGGGTGCTTGTCCGAATTGACCATCACGCAGACGATCAGGCGGTCAAAACTTTTGGCAGCGCGGGCGATGATATTCAAATGCCCCTTGGTTACCGGATCAAAGCTGCCGGGATAAACTGCAATGCTCATACTGGTGCGGCCGCCTTCCGGAAGAGCGTAATCCACGTTTTTCCGTAGCGGTAATCCTTTCCCCGCTGCAGCCCGGGAATTGCAAAGTCTAACTGCTTTTCTGCAGGTCTTTCACAGATTATTATACCATGGTCAGATAAAATGTCAATTTCCGATATCCTTTTTAAGGAATTTTCCAAAAATTCTTCCGCATAAGGAGGGTCCAGAAAAACCAGATCGAAGGTTTCCCGGCACCGGTCCAAATAGGATAAATAATCCGATTGGACCACCTGCGCCTGTTGGGCAAGCTTGGTTCGTTTCAGGTTCTCCTGCACCAAGCTGCAGGCCTCCCGCCGCCCATCCACAAAGACTGCGCGGGAAGCGCCGCGGCTCAGGGCTTCAATGCCCATCTGACCGCTGCCGGCAAACAAATCCAGGAAACGTCTGCCCTCAATTTCAAATTGTATGATAGAAAAAACCGCCTCTTTTACCCGGTCTGTGGTGGGCCGCGTCAAAAGGCCCTCCGGTGTTTTCAGACGGGTTCCCCGTGCTGTTCCACTAATCACTCTCACGGCATGTTTCTCCTTACTCCCGATGAAAATAGTCATAGACTGCCTGCGCCTGTCTGGACGGCAATACCTGCTCCAAATCAGAAACCGACGCCTTTTCAATGGCAGGTATCGATTTGAAATGCGTCAAAAGCTGCTTTTTTCGAACACTTCCGATTCCCGGGATCTGATCCAGCACTGATTCCCGCAGGCGCTTGCTTCGCAGCTGCTGGTGATAAGTGATCGCAAACCGGTGCGTCTCCTCTTGTATCTGTCCGATCAGCGCAAAGACCGCAGGTACGGTCTGGATGCCAATTTCTTCTCCGGCAGCTGTCACCAGGGCGCGGGTCCTGTGCCGATTGTCCTTGACCATACCGTAGACCGGAAAGCTGAGTCCCAACTCCAGCAGTGCCTTTTCCGCTGTCTGTGCATGCACGACGCCGCCATCAATCAGCAGCAAGTCCGGCCTCTCTGCAAATCCCTTGTCCTGGTCGCGGTAATGTATAAAGCGTCTGGTAATAACCTGATACATAGAAGCATAATCGTCCTGTCCTGCCAAACCGCGGATCTGGAACCGCTTATAATCCCGCTTCAAGGGTTTCCCGTCTGAAAAGACCACCATCGATGCCACAATGTCGGTGCCCGCCGTATTGGAAATGTCATAAGACTCCATGCGCAGGGGCGTTTCCGGAAGGCCCAACATGGCCTGCAGCAGGCCCAGTGTTCCGGTATTGCGTTCCTCCTTGGAGGTTACGCGCTCCGCCTCTTCCAAGGCATTTTTATTGGCCAGTTCCACCAAACGGACGCCGTCACCCCGTTGGGGCCGCCGAATGTGCACACGCTTGCCCAAATTCTGCAGCAGCAGATCGGAAAACAACTGGGCATCCTCCATTTCACAGGGCAGCAGAACTTCCTTGGGCGCACAGTTTCTGGCCAGGTAATACTGCTTCACCAGCGCTGAAACCGCCTCTTCCACCGACTCCATCACGGGCACCAGCTCATACTCTTTGTCCAGTAAATTTCCTTCCACATAGTGAAGAACCACAAAGCAGGCCTTTGCCTCATTCTGATAAAACCCAATGACATCCGTATGCGCCATGGTTCCCGCTGTCACCAGCTGTTTCTTCCCCAGATTCTCTATGGCCAGCAGGCGGTCACGGAGGGAAGCTGCCCGCTCAAACTCCAGGTTTTCCGCAGCAGTCTCCATTTCCGACCGCAGCTGCGCTGCAACCTGTTGGTACTTCCCCTCCAGAACCAGCTTGACTTGCCGCATCACAGCCTGATAGTCCTGAGGGCTTTTTCCAGGCTGGCACCATCCATCGCAATTATTCATATGGTAGTTCAGACATGGCCGTTCCTTTCCCACATCTCTGGGAAACTGCTTGCTGCATCCCGGCAGTTTGAAGGTCAATCTGATCGTATCAATCACCTGCTGGGTCACATATCGCCCGCCAAAAGGGCCATAGTAGTCCGCGCCATCCTCCGCAACACGGCTGACCATGGTCATCATTGGATATTCTTCCCCCATCGGGATGCGTAAATACGGATAACCCTTCCCATCCTTCAGAAGAATGTTGTATTTGGGCATATGCCGCTTGATCAAAGAGCATTCCAGCACCAGGGCTTCGAACTCTGACGCCGCCACAATCACGTCAAAATGATCAATCTGGGATACCATGATCCTGGTCTTGGCCGTATGGGAGGCAGAATCCTGAAAATACTGGCTGACCCGGTTGCGGAGCTTCTTGGCTTTGCCAACATAGATCACCTGATTGCTCTTATTCTGCATCAGATATACGCCAGGCGCCAGAGGCAGGTTCCTTGCTTTCTCTTTTAATTGCTCGAATGTCATGTTCCCACCCCCCGCTGTACAAAAAAGGTGTGTTGCAAATTCCGTCGCAACACACCTTTTGATCTACGTTTGCGAGATCAGAAAATCTCCTTCACCAACATTTCCGTCAGCGTGTTAACAGCCTCTTCCTCATCAGGTCCTTCGGCAATCAGGCTGATACGGGTGCCCTTCGTAATCCCCATGGAGAGCACACCCAAGAGGCTCTTGGCATTAATGCGCCGCTCCTCTACCTCAATCCAGATGCTGGACTTGAATTCATTCGCCTTCTGGATAAAGTATGTAGCTTGCCGGTTATATAGGCCGGACTCACACTTCACGATTGATTGCTGCATATACATAGAACGACACTCCTTGTAGCAAGCTTTACACTGTTATTTTAGCAAGTTTTATAAAAATGTCAATCTTTATTATGCGAATTCGACGATAGTCACCCCATCTTCCCCTTCTCCGTAGGTGCCCAGCCGGAAGCGTTTGACATATTTGCACTTTTTCAGCTCTGCATGAACTGCCGCACGCAGAGCGCCGGTCCCCTTTCCGTGGATAATTCTGGCCGAGGAAAGATTCGCCAGATAGGCATTGTCCAGGAAAGAGCCTAATACACCCAGCATTTCATCCGTCGCCATACCGCGAAGATCCAACTCCGGCGACGCCGCCTCCAGGCGGAGTTCCCGCTTGCTCTTCTCCAGAACCTTCTTGACATTCTTCTTTTGTTCGTCCTCCAGCAGGTAGACTTCCTCGGGCTTGGCCGTGATTTTCATAATACCTGCCTGCAGCTGATAGGTGCCGTCCTTGTTGATCGCCAAAACCGAGGCCTTGGAGCCCAGCTTCACCAGTTCCACCGTATCGCCCACACGGATGGCACGGGAGGGTTCCGGACGCTTCGGTTCTTCCCGTTTGCCCACCAGCTTGTCCTCTGCCTCGTTGAGCGCCCGCCGCAGATCTGCCTGCTTGGTATTGACGCCCTGGGCATCGGCGGTGTCCCGCATTTGCTTACGCAGCTGGCGCAGCTCCTCCGACACCTCGTTGGCCGTCCGGCGGGCGTCGTCGATGATATGCTGCGCCTCCTGGCGGGCCTTGGCAACCGCCTTTTCCCGCTCTTTTTTGATTTCGGCGAAATAGGCGTCCGACTGCTTTTTGTTGCGCTCCGTCTCCTGACGCAGGCGTTCCGCCTCCTGACGGGCCGCCTCCATGGCCTGGCGCTGCTCCTCCAACTGGTTGAGCACGTCCTCAAAATTAGCGTCGTTTTCATTGACCATGGAGCTGGCATCGTCAATGATATGCTCCGGCAGGCCCAGCTTCCGGGAAATGGCAAAAGCGTTGGATTTTCCCGGCACGCCGATCAGCAGCCGGTAAGTGGGCTGCAGGGTCTCCACGTTAAACTCACAGGAACCGTTGATGACCCCTTGGGTCCGCATGGCGAAGAGCTTCAGCTCCGCATAGTGGGTAGTAGCCGCCACCCGGGCGCCGCACTGGCGGCAGTACTGAATAACTGCAATGGCCAAAGCAGCGCCCTCTGCGGGGTCGGTGCCGGCGCCCAACTCATCGAACAAAACCAGCGACTGGCTGTCACACAGACCGATGATCTCCACGATATTTTTCATATGGGCAGAGAAAGTGGACAGGGACTGTTCAATGGACTGCTCATCACCGATATCCGCCAAAACGCGGGTAAAGACAGAAATGTAGCTGCCGTCGTCTGCCGGAATATGCAGACCGCATTCCGCCATCAGGGTCAGCAGACCGATGGTTTTCAGGGTCACCGTCTTGCCGCCGGTGTTGGGGCCGGTGATGACCAGCGTGTCAAAATCATCGCCCAGCCGAACCGTAATCGGCACCACCGTTTTTTTGTCAATCAGCGGATGCCGGGCTTTTTTCAGAAACACTTTTCCATCCTCGTGAATCTGCGGCTCTATGGCGTTCATCTGGAAAGACAGCTTGGCTTTGGCAAAGATGCAGTCCAGTTCCACCAGGATTTCAAAGTTGTGGTCGATGTGCTCTTTATAGGCAGCTGCCTCCGCAGAAAGTTCCGCCAGAATCCGCTCGATTTCCTTTCGTTCCTTGGCGAACAGTTCCCGCAGGGCGTTGTTGGCGTTGACCGCCTGCATCGGTTCAATGAAGAAGGTGCTGCCGGAGGAGGACACGTCATGGACCAGACCCGGCACGTTGGACTTGCATTCGCTCTTGACCGGCACCACAAAGCGGTCGGAGCGGATGGTGATGATCGGCTCCCGCAGGTATTTCGCGTAGGTGGGAGAAGAGATGACCTTCTGCAGAGACTCCCGGATTTTGGCGCTCTGCACCCGAATATGCCGGCGGATATCCGCCAGTTCGGGACTGGCGGCATCGGCGATTTCCTCCTCAGACAAAATGGAATGGTCAATTTTTTCTTCCAGGTACTTATTGGCTGTCAGTTCCAGAAAATAGGGGTCCAGAACAGAAGAAACAGCGTCGGTTTCCGCATAATTCTTCACCTGTCTCGCACAGCGCAAGACCCCGGCAATTTTCAGCAGCTCTCCGGCAGAAAGGCAACCGCCCCGGTCCGCCCGGGCCAGAGAGGCGCTGACATCCTTGACGCCGCCCAACCCAGGCGAGCCCTTTTGCACCACCAGCTTGCAGGCAGCAGTGGTCTGCGCCTGCAGTTGACGGATATCATCCGAATCCGTCAGGGGCGCCAGCTGCAGGCATCGCGCCTTGGCTTCCTCACTGCAGGCCTGATCAGCCAGCAGCTGCAGCACGGCGTTCAGCTCCAGCTTTTGAAGTGATTTTTCATATAATGCACTCATGAGATGATTCCTCTTATGTGATCTGTAAAGACTTATAAAAATCCAATGTAAAGAATCCCCGTTCCAGCTGTGTCAGCAGATACGTCTCGGTCACATCGGACAATTCCTTCAGCGTTTCCTGACCCAGTTGAAAAGAGAAAAGACGCTTGGTGTCGCATGATATCAGATATCGCATCGCATCCAACGTCCCGGGGTGAATCGGCAGCCGGACACTGGTTTCCTCTGGCTGCCGGCATCCGGCGCACTGCAGCACACCGCCGGACACCAGAAACCGATCCGGTGCCGGATTGCCGCAGACGATACAGCTGTCCAGCATGGGAGTATACCCGGCCAGACAGGCCGCCCGCAGTTCGAAAGCAGCCTTTACCAGCTTCTGGGGGCGATTGAGCTTGGACAGGGCATAGAATCCGTTGAGGCACATGGACAGCAGCTCGGGATTGGGCGCATCCTCCTGGGACAGCACCTCCGCCACCTGGGCAAAATAGCTGGCCAGGGACAGCAATTCGATGTCCTCCCGCAGAGGGAGGAACAGTTCCAGAGGTACCGCCTCATCCACAGTCAGAGCGCCTCGTCCTTCAAAAACTGTGAATTCACTGAAGGCCAGCAGCTGACAACCGCTTTTCAGCTTGCTGCTCCGGCTTCGGACGCCTCTGGCCCGCAGCGTCAGTCTGCCGCGGTCCCGGCTCAGAACTGTCAGCAGCTTGTCCGCATCTTTATATTCCGTTTCTCGGAGAACAACGCCCTCAGTTTTGAAATACATGATTCGCTCCTAAGCCGATAGAGGCTGCGCCTCCCGCAGCGCTTTTCGATACAGCAAGTACACTTCCGGCAGGCCTGTTTCCTGAAAAAGGCTCCAAAGAAACTCAGAATCCATCATCCGATCCTCCTACTACCTGGATGGTATTAGGATTCTCCAATTCCGGCGGCCTATGCCTGGTAAGATCTTTATTCGTACCCGAGATTGCGGATCAGAAAATCGCTGTCACGCCAGTTTTCCTTCACTTTAACCCAGGTCTGCAGATAGACTTTGGTACCCATAAAGCGTTCGCAGTCGGTTCGGGCCATGGTACTGATTTTTTTCAGCATGGCACCCTGTTTTCCGATAATAATCCCCTTATGGCTGGCTTTTTCGCAATAAATGGTGGCGTCAATGTCAATGATTCCGCTGTCGCGCTCGGAAAAACGAGTGATTTCCACTGCCGTTCCGTGGGGAATCTCCCGGTCCAGGCACCACAAAAGCTTCTCCCGGATAATCTCCGCCATAACCTGGCGCTCCGGCTGGTCGGTGGTTGCATCATCGGGGAAGAAGTGCGGTCCCTCTTGGGCAAAGGATTCCGCTTCCTTCAAAAGCTCCTCCACGCCCTCGCCTGTTTTGGCGCTGATGGGAATCACAGCGTGGAAATCATGGGCCTTGGCATAGGTTGCCATCACTGCCAGCAGCTGCTCCTTCTCGATGGTGTCGATTTTATTGATCACCAGCACGGCAGGCACACCACTGGCCTTGATCTGCCGGAGCAGTTCCTCCTCCTGAGGGCCTATGTTGGCGATGGGTTCCACCATAAGGAAGGTGGCATCCACGTCAGCCACGGATTCCTGCACCACATTGACCATATAGTCACCCAGCTTGGTCCTGGGCTTATGAAAGCCAGGCGTGTCCAGGAAAACCAGCTGCGTCTCTCCACGGGTCAGAATGCCGCAAATCCTGTTGCGGGTGGTCTGGGGCTTATTGGATACTATGGCGATTTTTTCGCCTACAATGGCGTTTGTCAGAGTGGACTTGCCCACATTGGGCCGTCCGGCAATGGTGATCATAGCGGATTTGGTCATAGTCAGCGTTCCTCTTTCGTCTTATCGGGTCAGCAGCAGCTGTGCCATGATGGTTTCCTCCTGGCGGCGCATCTGCCGCTTCATGGGACCGTCATCCAGATGGTCATAGCCCAGCAGATGCAGCACGGAATGCACCGTAAGATAGCCGATCTCCCGCTTGACCCCGTGGCCGAACTCTCTTCCCTGCTCCATGGCCCGTTCCAGAGAGATGCACATATCTCCCAGGGGGACGCGGCCGGTTTCCGGGTCCACATAGTCCGACCAGTCCTCCGGCAGTTGACCAGGAGTCAGAGAAAACATGGGGAAGGATAGCACATCCGTTGCCTGGTCGATCTGCCGGCTGGCAGCGTTGATGGCCCGAATGCCCTGGTTATCCGTCACCAGCACGTTGATCTCGCAGGGTACATCGACACCCTGGAACCGCAGCGCCTGGGTGATACACCGGCGCAGATGGAGACTCAGGCCCAGATTGGCCGGCTGCTTTTTATCAAATGAAATTCTGATTTTATAGATCATAGCTCATTTCCTCTTGAACTTTTTCGGGCCTTCCGTCACGGGAAGCCTTGATTTCTCGTAGTGATCGTAGGCGGCGACAATGCGCTGCACCAGCATATGCCGCACCACATCGCTGGCCGTCAGGCGGCAAATGGCGATATCTTCCACGCCGTCCAGAACCCGGATGGCTTCCTTCAGACCGCTGATCTTGTCACCGGGCAGGTCGATCTGGGTCACATCGCCGGTGATGACGATTTTGGAGCCGAAGCCCAACCGGGTCAGGAACATTTTCATCTGCTCCCGGGTGGTGTTCTGGGCCTCGTCCAGAATGATAAAGCTGTTGTCCAGGGTGCGGCCGCGCATATAGGCCAGCGGCGCGACCTCAATGTTGCCGCGCTCCAGATATTTGCTGTAGGTCTCCGGCCCCAGCATATCAAACAGGGCGTCGTAGAGCGGGCGCAGGTAGGGATCCACCTTGTTTTGCAGATCGCCGGGCAGGAAGCCCAGCCGCTCCCCAGCCTCCACGGCAGGACGGGTCAGAATGATCCGATCCACCTCTTTGGCCCGGAATGCTGCCACCGCCTGGGCCACAGCCAGGTAGGTCTTACCAGTACCGGCGGGACCCACGCCAATGGTGATGGTGTGCTTGCCGATGGCCTTGAGGTACTTCTGCTGGCCCAGTGTCTTGGCTTTGATGGGTTTTCCCTTGGCCGTGACGCAGACCACATCCTGGGCCATGGCGCTGATCTTATCATCGTTGCCGCTTTTCACCAGATCGATGAGATAGCGCACCTTCTGCTCATCAATGGTCTCTCCCTTGGCCGCCAGTGCCAGAAGGCCCTCCACCGCCCGGACTCCCTGGTCGGCTTGCTCCTCCTCCCCCTGAATTTTCAGTTCCGTGCCGCGGTTGACCACATGTACCTGAAAGGCTGCTTCAATCCGCTTGATATTTTCATCAAAGGAGCCGAATACCTCAATGATCTGCTCCAACCGTTCCGCGTTGACTGTGCGTTCCATCATCGTTTAAATCCTCTTCGTTCCACTTTGCCTCTACTGTTTCCGCAATCATCTCATGGCATTCCAGCACAGATTTCAAGTGGTAAGCACCGCCATCCAGGCTCAGAAAAGCATTGTGCCCCAGAATCTGTCCGGCCTGCATATCCGCCAGTGCGGCATTCACCGCATAATCTGTCAACTGCTCCGCAGCTCTGTCAGAATCCAGGCGGGCTTCATCGGTTTCGTACGGGGCATAGGTTTCAATCAGTACCGCCGCCGGAAGCTGCAGATCACCGGGTAGAGTCAAAATTCTTCTGCTTATCATTTTATCACAGTTCATAGTCAGAATTCCACTATTTCCGAAGATTTTTATTCGTCTCTTTCCAAGTTCCAGCCAGATGCACTTCTGCGTCTGGCCGGAGTAGGCTTTTACGTTATAGATTTCTGGAATCACGATTTCTGATGACCTCCACGTCCGGGCAAAAATTTCCGCCTGCGCATATGTAACGGCATAGCGCTGTTCCAAATCCACCAGACCTGAAACCAGCATTTCTCCCGCCAGAACCAGATCTCCCGTCTTTTTCACGGCCTGTCCTGCATAGATGGATTGTTCCGTAATCATCCCGCTGCGGGTTGCAACAACGTTGGCAAATCCCCGGCGCTCCAGAGTCTGCGGTGTCTCCGGCCGCTCCCGCACCACAACCTCCGCTATGCATCCGTTCTGCGTCACTGTGATCCATTGCAGTTGCGGTAATAGATTCAGCACATGGTCCTTGATCCATTTGGGCCTGATATTTGGGCCATACATGCCGACTCCAACGCCCAAATCCTCCAGCGTTCGGAGAATCAGTGTCTCCGGCACCGTTTCATTACCGGAGACTTCATAAAACAGCAAAAACTGCGGCGTCACCAGGACCGTCAGCACCGCCACAGCCAGCATTATGATCAACACAGGCCGGTGAAAAATACCGCGCAGCGCATGCTTCGCTCCCATGATGGAGGCGTCCCGCACTTCACACATGGCGGCTTCCGCGGCCTGCCGCACGGCAGTAAGATCCTTCGGAAAGATACTGATCCGCAGCGTAAAGGGATCCAGCCAGGTGACATCCCAAAAAGGGATTCGCTTTTCTGTCAGCCGGTTTAAAATCCAGCCTGGTGTAGCGCCCATGATTTCCACAATCCAATATCCCCGCAAATACCAGATCACTCTATCCATGGCTGTCTCCAGGCAGTTCTATGGAAGAGACCTGTCTCTTATACACATCTCCGAGCCCACGAGACGTAGAGGAATC